>CALFYN010000759.1 GCA_937952345.1 uncultured Acidobacteriota bacterium | reverse complement strand
CCATTCTCGGCCCCGGCGTCGTCGGCGTCGGCTTCGGCGCACGCGGCACCATCATGAGCGGCACGCGCCCCGATGACCTCCGTCCCGGCAGCGAACTCTTCGCCAACGGCAACCGCGAAGGTTCCAACAACTTCCTCATGGACGGCGCCGATAACAACGAGCGCCTCACCCTGTCCATCACCCTGCGCCCCTCCGTCGAAGCCGTGCGCGAATTCAAGATTCAAACCAGCCTCTTCTCCGCCGACCAGGGACGCAACGCCGGCGCCACCGTCAACGTCATCACCAAGTCCGGCTCCAATGAATGGCACGGCAGCGCCTATGAGTTCCTCCGCAACGACAAGTTCGACGCCAAGAACTACTTCGCCGCGCCCACCCTCGCCAAACCCGCCTTCCGCCAGAATCAATTCGGCGCCAGCCTCGGCGGCAAGATTGTCCCCAACAAGCTCTTCTTCTTCGGCAACTACGAAGGCTTCCGCCGCCGCCAGGAGCGCACCTTCACCAACACCGTGCCCACGCCGCTCATGCGCACCGGCAACTTCAGCGAAACACGCGATATCTTCGATCCCTCCACCACCCGGGCCCAGGCCGGCGTCCCATCCGGCTTCGTGCGCGATCCCTTCCCCAACCGCATCGTCCCCACCAACCGCTTCGATAGCGTCACCCGCAAGCTCATCAACGCCTATCCCCTCCCGCTGCGCCCCGGACTGGTCGCCAACCACACCACCAATCCCAAAGAGAAGCAGCGCTGGAATCAGGGCGACGTGCGCATCGACTGGAACTGGAGCGAAAAGAACATCGTCTTCGGGCGCTTCTCGCGCCAGGACACCGTGACCACCCGCCCCTCCACCTTCGCCCCGGTCAATCTCGATGGCGTCGGCACCGTCAGTCTCGGCAATGAAGACACCTTCGCCGGCGATTCCGCCCTCAAGAGCTACAACTCCGTCCTCAGTTGGATCCGCACCATCTCGCCCACCTTCATCATGGAAGCGAAGATGGGCTTCAACCGCTTCAACCTCACCTTCCTCCAGGAAGGCGCCGAGCCCGGCGCGCAGTTGGGTGAAAAGCTCGGCGTGCGCGGTTCCAATCAGGGCCCGCTCTCCGACGGTATCCCCATCTTCAGCCCCGGCGGATACACCGGCATCGGGCAAACCCGTTCCCTGCCCATTTTCCGCGTCGAAAACACCTTCCATCCGCGCGTCGATTTCACCAATCTGCGCGGCGCTCACAGCCTGAAGTTCGGCCTCGAAGCACGCCGCCGCCAGATCACCCAGTTCCAGACCAACCGCGGTAACGGCCGCTTCAACTTCGCCCGCACCTTCTCCGACAATCCGAACTCCACGGCCAACACCGGCGAAGTCATGGCCGCGTTCCTGCTCGGAACCGCCAGCACTATCGAACAGGACTTCACCCTCGTGTTCCCCGGCTACCGCCAGACCGAGTGGAGCCTCTACTTCCAGGACGACTGGAAAGTCAATGACCGGCTCACCCTCAACCTCGGCATCCGCTACGAGTATGACAACCCGCTCGTCGAAGTGGCCAACCGCCAGAGCAACTTCGATCCCGTCACCGGAAAGCTGCTCATTGCCGGCTTCAACACCGATGCCCGCACCGGAGTCATCGCCGACCGCAACAATTTCGCGCCCCGCTTTGGTTTCGCCTACCGCGTCCGCGAAGGCACGGTGCTGCGCGGCGGAGCCGGCCTCTTCTACAATCCGGCAGGCAGCGAAGGCGCCTACATGCGCCGTCACCGCCAGTTGCCCTTCGGCCCCATCAACGCCGAAGACATCAACCAGTTCAACGCCAACCCGCGCCGCGTCCAGGACGGCCTGCGTCCCATCCCCGTCCTCGATTTCAACGTCGTCGCCAACAACCCCGTCGGCGGCATGATCGGCATCGTGCCCAATTTCCGCTCCGGCTACACGCCCCAATTCAGCTTGCAGTTGCAGCAGCAGATGCCCAAATCCCTCGTCGCCAAAATCGGTTACGTCGGCAACGTCGGCCGCCGCCTCGACACCACTTGGGACTACAACCAGCCAGTCCCTGGACCGGGCGCCCCCGGTCCGCGCCGTCCCCTCTTCCGCATCGCTCCCAACGTCGTCGGCGTCACCTACAACACCACCGACGGATTGTCCAACTACAACTCCATGCAGGCTTCCCTCGAGCGCCGCTTCGATAACGGACTCGGCTTCCTCATGGCCTACACCTGGTCCCACTCCATCGACGTCATCGCCAATGCCTTCGGCGGCGCCGACAACGGCCCCTTCCCGCAGGATATCCGCTGCCGCTATTGCGACCGCGGCAACAGCGGCTTCGACATGCGCCACCGCCTCACCTACTCGATGAACTACGCCATGCCCTTCGGCAAAGGGCGCAAGTGGGCGCCCGAATCGAAGGCTCTCCAAGCCGTAATCGGTGGATGGGATACCAACCTCATCTTCACCTCGCAGACCGGCCTCCCCTTTACCCCTGTCCTGCAGACCTCCGTCTCGAACTCCGGTGGCAGCCGCCCCATGCGCCTCAAGGAAGGCAGCTTGAGCGGCGCCAAAGATCCGTTCCGCTGGTATGACACCAGCTTCAATACGGCGGATGCGGCCTGGGGCGTGCCCGCTCAGTTCACCTTCGGCAACTCCGGACGCAACATCCTGCGCGGGCCGGGACGTATCAACTTCGATTGGTCCCTCTTCAAGGACTTCTCCTTCAGCGAACGCTTCCGCTTCCAGTTCCGTGGCGAGGTCTTCAACCTATTCAATACTCCGCAGTTCGATCTGCCCAACACATCCATCGGCAGCCCGGCGGCGGGGCGCATCACGAATATCGTGGGAACTCCACGGCAGGTCCAATTGGGCTTGCGATTCTCGTTTTAAAATTCAATACCCCTTTCGGGATATTGGGAATACAGGGACAGGCAGAAATGCCTGTCCTTTTTTATTGGTTACCGAATTGCAACACTCGAAGCCAGCGGTGAGGCGGATTGCCCTCTCTTGAGCGTCCGCCGCTCTCTCTCTCACATGCTTTATTTTGCCGTGTGGTCCGCGTCTCAACGTGCGATCGATACCGGTTTGAGAGGACTCATGCTTGCCCCGATTCTACAGATACTTACCATCGTGCGGTTTGCAGCGGTTGGTGATGGGTGCATTGCCCATATCCAAGTCTTTAACCGGGTGGGAGCACCCGAACAGGCGGTAAAGACCGCCATCGTACACGCGCAGAAGGTTTTTGAGAAAGCCGGCGTACCAACACATTGGCGGTTCTGCCCCAATCCCAAGGACGTGCTGCCTTCCCAAGCTTGCCCCGTCGAAGACGGGGCGTTCAGTCTCGGCGTCGTTCGCGAGGACAGAGCCCTCTATTCGCAGCGTGATTCCTACACCATCGGATACACTCTGCGAGCGGCGGACCGTAATAACGCCGCCGTCATTTGGCCTCGCATTCAGAAGTTCGCCGAACAACTCGGTGTCAATCCGGATCTCCTTTTGGGTTTCGCAATGGCACACGAAATCGGCCACCTGCTCTGCCCGGTCGGCCATCACTCCACCGGTGTCATGGACCATGCCTGGGACCGCTCCGACGCGATCGACATGGCCCGCGGCACCCTCGGTTTCTGCGATCGCGACATCGAGCATATGCGCCGCTACCTCGCCAGAAACAAAAAACCCGGTGGGTCATTTCCCCAAACTACCCCCACTGGTAGCGCCTTCTTGCCTAGGTAGTTCGCCCGTTTCGTACCATAGGGTATTACCCTAAAGGGAGAGCCCTATGTCATCACCAAGAATCGATTGGAGTTATCACCGCCCCGGTTGAACCACCTGCGGCCGTACGCAAGAGTTTCTTGCGTCTCACAGCATCGCCACCACTGAGCAAGTCGATGCACGAAAAAATACCCTTGGCCCCGCCGACGCGTTATCCTTGGCCAAAAGCGTCAACGAAATCTACGCCATGAAGGGCAAGCGTATCGTCCATTACAACCTGAAAAAGGATGCCCCATCAGAGGACGATCTGAAAGCCATTCTCCTCGGCCCCACAGGCAATCTCCGCGCACCGACCATACGCAAAGGCAAAACCCTCCTGGTAGGCTTTGACGAGGAGATCTACCGCAAGGTTTTCGGGTAAACCCCAGTGGACCGCGAACGCGTTCTGGCACAGTTGCGTGAAAGGATTGTCGCGTTCGCGGCATCTCGTTACAGGAGGGATCTCGCCGAAGATGTGGCGCAAGAGGTTCTGCAGCTTTTGCATGAAAAGTACTCGCACGTCACCGAAATGAGCGAACTGGTGCCCCTGGCACTGCAAATAACGAGGTATAAAATCATGTCCGGAGTGCGCACAGGTCAACGCCGCGGGGAGAACAACGCCCTCCCCGTCGACGATCTCCCCTTGGCTGCCTCGGACCCGGATCCCGCCGAACTGGCTGAAAAACGCGAACAACTGGCGCGTCTGAAAGCCGCCATGCTCGCCCTCGGCGAACGTTGCCGCGAGCTGATGCGGTACAAATTGGAAGGAAGATCGTTTCCGGAGATCCAGCGCCTTCTGAAAGCGGCGTCCATCAACACCATCTACACTTGGGATCTGCGATGCCGCAAGCAACTCATGGAGGCAATGGGCGGCAAATGGGAGGGCGGCAAATGAACGGGCCGAACAAAGATCCCCGCCACGATGGCCCCGAGCGCATGCTCGGCGGCTATGCCACCGAAAACCTCTCCGAACAGGAAAAGCAGGAATTGTTTTCCGCCGCGCTCCAGGATCAACAACTGTTCGACGCGTTGATGGAAGAGGAATCCCTCCGCCATCTGCTCCATCAACCCGGCGCCAAAGCCGAGTTGCTCGATGCCCTCCAGCCCAAGGAAACCCCGCTATCCCGCTTCCGCCGCTGGCTCGCCACCCCCATGGCCTGGGGAGCGGCCGGCGCCGTCGCAGCCGCCGCCGTCCTCGTAGTCATGCTCGTCCCGCGCACCCCCGACTCCCGCCCATCCCTGCAGATCGCCCGGCAGGAAGCCGTGATCAAGGAACCCCCGAAGGAGTCCGCCGTCTCCCTGGCCCCGGCCCCCGCCCCGCGCCAGGCCAACGAAGCCCGCCAGATGGCAAGGGCCCGCAAAATCGAAGCCGAGCCCAAACGCGAAACCCCACCGGAACG
>CALFYN010000758.1 GCA_937952345.1 uncultured Acidobacteriota bacterium | reverse complement strand
GGCGAGACGCATCACATCGCGGCGGGATTTCCTGAATGAAATGGGGAACGGGATTGGCGGGCTGGGCCTGGCCTGGCTGCTGAACCAGGACCGGATGCTGGCGGCGCCACCGGCCACGGCGGCGGTGTGCGGCGCGGGGTCCAATCTGGAAACGCCCTTTTCGCCCAAGAAATCGCACTTTGCGCCGCAGGCGAAAGCGGTGATCTCGCTGTTCATGAGCGGCGGCGTAAGCCAGATGGACACGTTCGATCCGAAGCCTGCGCTGGCGAAATACGCCGGGCAGCCGCTGAGCGGCAAGGGCGAGATTGTGGTGCGGCAGGGGCATCCGGGCCCGCTGATGCCGTCGCCTTTTGCGTTCGCAAAACACGGCCAATCGGGGATGGATGTGTCGGAGTTGTTCCCGCATCTCGCTAAACATGTCGATGACATTGCGTTTTTGCGTTCCGTGATCGGGCGGTCGAATGATCACGTGATGGCGAGCTACGAATTGGCTACGGGGACCGTGCGCATGGGCGCGCCGAGTGTGGGTTCCTGGGTGACTTACGGGCTTGGTTCGGAGAATCAGAATCTGCCTGCCTATGTCGTGATCTACGATGCGCGTGGCGGGCCGTTTGGCGGGCCTTCGAACTGGTCCGCGGGCTATATGCCGGCGGTGTATCAAGGGACGATTTTCCGTTCGGCGGGGGATCCGATTGTCGATCTGACTCCGCCGCCTTCGGTGACGGCGGAACAGCAGCGGGCGCGGCTGGATCTGCTGGGGAAGCTCAATGCGCTGGATGAAACGAAGAATCCGGCTAATTCGGAATTGGCGGCGCGGATTGCATCGTATGAGCTCGCGTATCGCATGCAGGCCTGCGCGCCGGAGGCTGTGGATCTGAGCAGCGAAACGGAAGTGACGAAGAAGCTGTACGGCATCGGGGATTCGGTGACCGAGGCGTTCGGCAGGCAATGCCTGATGGCGCGGCGGCTGGTGGAACGCGGTGTGCGATTCATTCAGCTCTACCACGGTGGCCTGGGGATTCAGAATCAGGACACGTGGGATGCGCATGAAGACATCCGCTCCAACCACACCAAGCATGCGGCGAGCGTGGATTTGCCGATCTCGGGATTGCTGGCGGATTTGAAATCGCGCGGCTTGCTGGATTCGACGCTGGTGGTTTGGGGCAGCGAGTTCGGGCGGATGCCGATTTCGCAGCGCGGCGTGGGACGCGATCACAATCCTGGCACCATGACCATGTTCATGGCGGGCGCGAAGATTAAGGGCGGGCAGGCGATCGGCGCGAGCGATGATTTCGGCTACAAGGCCGAGGTGCAGCCGGTGAATGTCCATGACCTGCATGCCTCGATTCTGCATCTGCTGGGGATGGACCACACGAAGCTGACCTATGCGTATCAAGGGCGGCAGATGCGGCTCACCGATGTGTACGGCGTGCCGGTGCCGCAACTGATCGCGTGATTGCGCTGTGGCTGCTATGCGCGATTGCCGCCGCCGCGGATTGGGGGCAGTTTCGCGGTCCCAATGGCTCCGGTGTGCAAGAGCAGGCGCAGCCGCCAGTGTCGTTCAGCGTGTCGCGGAATGTTGCCTGGAAAGTGGGCGTTCCGTTCGGGCGTTCGTCCCCCATTCTCATTCCTCAAGGCGTGGTGTTGACTGCCGTTGATGGCGATCAACTGGTAACAATTTGTCTGGATCGGGAGACGGGCAAAGAGAAATGGCGGCGCGCCGTGCGGCGGGTGCATCGCCACACGGTGTACAAGATGAACGATGGCGCATCGCCCACGCCGGTGAGCGATGGCCGCTCGGTGGTGGTGTTCTTCCCCGATTTCGGATTGATTTCCTATACCGGGGACGGCAGGGAACGATGGCGCTTGGCGCTGGGTCCGTTCGACAGCTTCTATGGGATGGCCGGTTCGCCGGTGATGCATGGTGGCCTGGTGTACCTGGTTTGCGATCAGCGCAAGGGATCGTTTCTGATTGCGGTGGATGCGGAGAGCGGCAAAGTGCGCTGGCGCGCCGATCGCAATGCCGGCGGATTCGAAGGGTTTTCGACACCGCTGATTTACAGGCCTGCGAACGGCCCGGCGCAGTTGATTGTGCAGGGCTCGTTTCGCATCGACGGATACTCGGCCGCGACCGGCGAACGGCTGTGGTGGGTTCGCCGGCAGGGCTACAACCCGAAGGGCGTTCCGGTGATTGCCGGTGATCTGCTGGTGGCCTCGTCACCGGGATCGGATGAACCGCAGTATCCGGCGTTTGTATCCGTGCTGCCCACCTACGACAAGAACGGCGACGGCTTGCTGTCGCGCGAAGAAGTGCGCGCCAACGCCGATATGTATGAGCACTACGGGGCGATGGATGCGAATCGCGATGGGCAGGTGAATCGCGAGGAGTACGATGTCATCCGCAACCTGGGTGTGGGCGATTATGGGATGGTGGGAATCCGGCTGCGGGGCCAGTGGCGGGGCGATGTGACGGAACAGGCGATCGTTTGGCGCGAAAAGC
>CALFYN010000757.1 GCA_937952345.1 uncultured Acidobacteriota bacterium | reverse complement strand
GGAGCGCTGACGAAATCGTTACAGCCGAAGGTGACGGTGCCGTTGCGCGATACGGGGGATTACACGGTGGAAGTGCGGGAAGTGACCGCGGATTTGGCGGGGCCGCAGTTCCGGTATCGTGTGTTGGTGCGGCCGCAGATTCCGCATGTCGGGGAAGTGCGGATTGCCGAGGATCATGTGAATCTGTATCCGGGGGAAGCGAAGACGGTGCGCGTGGTGTTTGATCGGGAAGAGGATTTTCGCGGGGCGCTGGCGGTGGCGGTGGAAGGATTGCCGAAGGGGGTGGAGGCATTGGCGAGCGCGGATTTTGAGCCGGACAAGGATCCGCCGATGACGAAGGGGAAACGGGAACGGTATCAGGCTCGGACGGAGCGCACGGTGGTGGCGTTCAGCGCTTTGGACGATGCGGAGGTGACGACGCAGCCGGTGGTGGTCCGCCTGGTGGCGCGGGCGATTGCGGGCAGCAAGCCGGGCGCGGTGATTGCCCGGAAGGAAATTCCGTTGATGGTGGTAGCGAAGCCATGAGATTGCTGTTGCTGGTTTCTATCAGTTGTGCGGCGCTTTGGGGCGCCTCGCGCCCTGTGTCTTTGCGCGTGTATCCGAAACAGGTTTCGTTGCAGGGCGCGAAGGCATCGCAGCAGTTTCTTGCCGTTGCGGCGTTCAGCGATGGGACGGAGCGCGATGTGACGGCGGAGGCGGCATGGTCGATGTCGCAGCCGGGGTTGGCGACTCTTGATGGCGCGCGGATGCGTGCCACGGCGGATGGGAAGTTGACGTTGACGGCGGTGTTTGCAGGGGTGAAGTCGGCTGCCAATGTGCAGATCGGGGAGACACGCGCGGTGCGGGAGTTGTCGTTTACCCGCGATGTGGTGGAGGTGCTGACGAAGCACGGATGCAATTCGGCGGCGTGCCATGGCGGCGTGAAGGGACGAGGCGGATTCAAGCTTTCGGCCAATGCACTGTTTCCGAAGGATGATTACGAGTGGATCACCAAGGGCGGCACCTATCAGGTGTTGACGAACGAGGTGAAGGGCGAACGGGTTCCGCGGATTGATGTGAAGAATCCGGAGAAGAGCATGTTGGTGGCGAAGGCTTCGATGACGGCTCCGCATGGCGGAGGGAAGCGCTTCGCGGTGGATTCGGAAGATTACCGGATGCTGGTGGAGTGGATTCGAGCCGGGGCTCCGTATGGAGCTGCATCGGGCGCGGGTCCGGCGCTGGCCGGGCTGGATGTGTATCCGCCGATGGTGGCGCTGCCGGTGGAAGGCAAGCACCGGATTGTGGTGACGGCGCGGTTTCGCGATGGACATACCGAGGATTTCACGCACAAGGTGATTTATTCGTCGAACAGCGGGGATACGGCTACGGTGAGTGCCGATGGCGTGGTGACGGGTGTTCGGCGCGGGGAGACGGCCGTGTTGATTCGCGCGGCGGGGCAATTGGCGAGCGCTTCGGTGGGGGTGATTGGGCCTCCGGTGGCGAATTATCCTGGCGTGGCGCGGTTCAATTTCATTGACGAGCACATTTTCAAGAAGCTGAAGGCGTTTCACCTGGTGCCTTCGGAGCTTTCCACGGACGGCGAATTTCTGCGGCGGGTGTGTCTGGATTTGACGGGGACGCTGCCTCCGGTGGCGCGTGTGCGCGAGTTTGTGGCGAGCAAGGATCCGAAGAAACGGGAAAAGGTGGTGGAAGCGCTGCTGGGGTCGCCGGAGTTTGTGGAGTATTGGACGTGGCGGTTTTCCGATCTTTTCCGGGTGGCGATTTTCGCCAACGGGCTAACGCCGAAGTTCAGCCAGAAGTATTGGGAGTGGATCCGGAACAATATCGAGACGAACCGGCCGTATGATGAGGTGGCGCGGGAGCGTTTATCGGCGCAGGGGTACGGGGCGGCGTCGCGGCATTTCATTCCGTACAACCAGATTGGGCCTCCGGCGGATGTGATGGCGGAGGAAGTGCGGGTGTTTTTCGGGCGGCGGCTGGATTGCGCGCAGTGCCACAACCATCCGTATGAGAACTGGAGCCAGGATCAATTCTGGGGGATGGCGGCGTTTTTCTCGCGGCTGTTCAAGATGGGTGCCGTGGTGATGGATCACCCGGTGAATATGGATTACAGCTCGAAGGATGTGGATGGGAAGGTGGAGTTGCTGCATCCGCGGACGAAGGCTGTGGTGATGCCGGCGTTTCTGGATGGGAAGCCTTCGCGGTCGGCGGCGGATGCGAATCCGCGGAAGGAACTGGCGGAGTGGATGACGTCGCATCCCTATTTTGCCGAGGCTACGGTGAACCGGATTTGGGGCTATTTCTTTGCACGGGGGATTGTGGATCCGGTGGATGATTTCCGGTCGACGAATCCGCCGACGCATCCGGAGTTGCTGGCGGCTCTGGGCAAGGATTTCGCCGATCACAAGTATGATTTGCGGCATCTGATGCGGACGATTGTGCTGTCGCGGACGTATCAGCTTTCGCACCGGCCGAATGAGACAAACAAGGAAGACGTGGTGAATTATTCGCATTCGCTGCCTCGGGCGCTGGATGCGGAGGTGCTGCTGGATGCGGTGGTGGCGGCGAGCGGCGTGCCGGAGCGATTTGCCACGGCGGTGAATGAAGGCAATGCCGGCGGGATGACTCCCGTGGGCACGCGGGCGATTGAGCTGAAGGATCCGGATATGTTTTTCTCGCGGTTCCTGGAGTTGTATGGACGGCCGAATCGCGGGGCGATTCCGGAGCGGAGCCGGCAGCCGAATCTGGCGCAGGCGCTGCATATGCTGGCTGGGGATACGTATACGGAACGGCTGGGATCGAAGGACGGGCGGCTGGCGAAGTTACTCGCCGGTGGCGCGACGGATGAGAAGGTCATTGAGGAGTTTTACCTGGCGGCGTTCAGCCGGGTTCCTTCGAAGGAAGAACTGACGGATTTGAAGCAGTTGATTGGACAGCGCGGCGATCGCGAGGCGGCGTTGCGCGAATTCGTCTGGGCGTTGCTCAGTTCGCGGGAGTTCGCGGAGAATCATTAGAAGGAGAGGCTATGCATCACCCCACATCTCGCCGGAGTTTTATCAGCGCTGGGTCGCTTGGTTTTCTAGGCCTCTCGCTGAAGGAGTATCTGGCTGCGGCCGAGGCGAAGGCGCCATCGAAGGCGACGGCGAATTCCGTGATCTTATTTTGGCTGGAGGGCGGGCCGAGCCATATTGATACCTGGGATCCGAAGTCGAATTCGAACTTCAAGCCGATTTCGACGAATGTGCCGGGGATCCAGATTTCCGAGTTGCTGCCGCGGATGGCGAAGCAGATGGACAAGTACGCGCTGGTGCGCTCGATGCATACGCGCGGGAATGATCATCCGCAGGCGACGCATTACGTGGTGACGGGGCACGAGATCAATCCGGCGATGCAGTTTCCGAGCGTGGGTTCGATGATCACGAAGGAACTGGGGCCTCGGAATGCGGTGCCGGCGCATGTGCTGGTGCCGAAGTGGGATCGCGGACGGCAGTATGAGGATTACTTCCGGTCTTCGTTTTTGGGCGGAGATTACGATCCGATGTGTATTCCGGACCCGAGCAAGCCGGGGTTTGAGGTTACGGACCTGAGTTTGCCGAAGACGGTGTCGCAGGCTTCGGTGGACAGCCGGTCGGCGTTTTTAAAGATCGTGGACCGGCGCTACCGGCAGATGAATGAGACGGCCGAGCATGCGAATTTGGATGCGTTTTCGTCGCAGGCGTACAAGATGCTGCTGACGCCGGCCGTGCGCGAAGCGTTTGATTTGGGAAAAGAGCCGGACAAATTGAAGGAGCGTTACGGGAAGGACTCCATCGGGCAATCGGCGCTGCTGGCGCGGCGGCTGGTGGAGGCGGGGAGCCGGTTTGTGACGGCGGCGGGGTATCACGGCACGTCGTGGGATACGCATAGCGACAACGACAAAGGCCACAAGGACCGGCTGTGCCCGACGCTGGACCGGACATTGACGGCGTTGATTGAGGATCTGGACCAGCGGGGGTTGTTGAAGACCACGCTGGTGATTGCGATGGGGGAATTTGGACGGACTCCGGTGATTAATCCGAACCTGGGGCGGGATCACTGGCCGAATTGCTGGTCGCTGGCGCTGTCGGGGGGCGGGGTGAAGATGGGGCAGGTGCTGGGATCGAGCGATGAGAAGGGGTACAACGTGACGAGCCG
>CALFYN010000756.1 GCA_937952345.1 uncultured Acidobacteriota bacterium | reverse complement strand
TGCAGACAGCGACGGGATCTTCGCCGAGTTCGCGCGTGACGCCGCAATCGAAGGTGATGCCGTTGTACGGGCTCTTCACCAGATCGAGGTAGCGCTTCCAATGCGCGAAGGTGGCGAACATCTGTTCCGATCCGCGCGAGATGGGCGCGGGCGGGTCGTTGGGATGGAGCGCGAAGCGCACGTTGGCTTTCTGAGCTTCCGGAATGACGGCCTTGAGGAAGTACTCGGCACGTTTGAAGAGATCCTCAAGAGAGTGCTTCCCTTCGGATTCGAGCGGCGGCAGGTCTTTGACGCGGGCGTAGTTGAAGCGTGTCAGCCCGGAGCCGGCGCGGCCCAGTTCTTCCTCGTAGCCTTCGGTGAGGCGATGGGCGTAGAAGTTGTACTCGATGCAAGGCAGGCCGGCTTTGCCCGCGGCGCGCGTGGATTGGATGATGTTCTCGATCTCGCGATCGCGGTTCGGCCCGCCGCGGATGATATCGTTCATCCCGCCGATCATGGCGTTCACCACGGTCATGCCCTGTTGCTTCAACTGGGCAATGCTTTGGCGGAGCATATCTTCGGTCCACGGCGCGCGTCCGCGAATGCCGCCGATGACATGATAGACGCCCACCTGCTGCAGGGCGCGATTGGCGGCCTCATCGGCGCCGGCGTAGGCGCAGATTTTCGGGATGCCGTTGCCCATGACCTCGATGGGCCACTTTGTGGCGGCGGCCTTGGCCAGGGGCGCGGTCGACAGGGAAGCAAGGCTGCCGGCGCCGGCGATCTGCAGGGACTTTCTCCGGGAAAGCTTCTGGGTCACGGTGAGAACACCTCCTGATGGAAATGTTACCGTCTTCGCGTCTCCACCGACTCGCTCAAGTATCCCGTGAAGGCTTCGAGTGCTTTCGAGACATAGCGCCGTTCGAGACGAACATATCCGACACGCCGGTAAGCCTTCGGTTCGATCTCGATGAGGCGGCAGCCCTGGCTGAGGCTGCGCGCCATCTCCGGCACGATGCTGACGCCGAAGCCGCCCCGGATCAGTTCGAAGATGGTAAGGAACTGGTCGGCTTCGAATTGGCCCGCGAAGCGCGCTCTTGCCTGGTCGCAGACGGCGAGCGTCTCGTCACGAAGACAGTGGCCGTCCTTCAGAATCAGCAGTCGCTCTTCGGAGAGGCGGCGCAATTGCACTTTCTTTTGCGCAGCCAAGGAATGGCCTTCCGGTACGGCGAGGTAGAGCGGATCGCGGAACAGTTCCTTCATCACCAGCCCGCCGTGATCCACCGGTAGACTGAGGATGGCCACATCCAGCAGCCCTTCCAGAATCTGCTCCACGAGTTCGGAGGTGGTGCCTTCACGCACATGCAGATCCACCTCGGGGTATCGTTCCATAAAGCCTTTGAGAATGGGGGCAAGGAAGTAGGGCAGGATGGTGGGGATCGCTGCCGCGCGCAGTGGTCCGCGCACTCCTTTGCGGGCCCGCTCGCAATGTTCCGGCAGGGCGGCGGCGTCCTCCAATAGCGCCTGCGCCTTGCCGAGAATCGCTTCACCGAGCGGCGTCAATTCGATTCTCCGGCTGAGCCGTTCGAACAACGCGGCGCCAAGGCCCTGTTCGAGCCTGGCAATCTGCTCGGAGAGAGAAGGCTGGGCAATGCCCAATTCGTCGGCCGCCTTGGTGAAGCTGCCTGTCCGCGCCACCGCGCAGAAGCATTCCAGTTGCCGCAGGTCAAAGCCGCGGGCGCGCGTTTTCTGAGCCATAGGAAAATCCGATCACTATGATAGTCACAACTGCATTGACCTATGTCAAGACGACGCCTACACTCGAACCATGAAGAAGCACCAGTCGATACTCTTCACCCTCGCGGTTGCGGCCGCATCATTCGTTCTCACGAATGCCGCCAATGCGCAGCAGCCCCAGAACAACAAATTCTGGTGGCCGGAGAAGCTCGACCTCTCCCCATTGCGGCAGAACTCTCCCGGCTCCAACCCGCTGGGCGCTGACTTTAACTACGCCAAAGCATTTGCCACCCTCGATCTGAAGACTGTCAAGGCGGACATCAACCGCGTCCTGACGACGTCGCAGGATTGGTGGCCGGCCGACTACGGCAACTATGGACCTTTATTCATTCGCATGGCTTGGCACAGCGCGGGTACATACCGCACGCTCGATGGCCGCGGCGGCGCGGATGGCGGCCAGCAGCGCTTCGATCCGCTCAACAGCTGGCCCGACAATGCAAACCTCGATAAGGCTCGCCGGCTGTTGTGGCCGGTGAAGCAGAAGTACGGCCAGAAGCTCTCCTGGGGCGACCTGATGGTTCTGGCCGGGAACGTTGCCCTGGAAAACATGGGCTTCAAGACGTATGGCTTCGCGGGTGGCCGCGCCGATGATTGGGAACCCGAGTTGATGTACTGGGGCCCGGAGCAGAAGATGCTCGACGACAAGCGCTACAGTGGCAACCGGAACTTGCAGCGGCCTCTGGCGGCCGTGCAGATGGGGCTGATTTACGTGAATCCGGAAGGCCCCAACGGCAACCCTGATCCGCTGGCAGCGGCCAAAGACATCCGCGAGACCTTCGGACGGATGGCGATGAATGATGAAGAGACGGTGGCCTTGATCGCCGGTGGCCACACCTTCGGCAAAGCGCATGGGGCGCATGCGCCGAACAAGTGCGTGGACGTGGAACCCGCCGCCGCAAGCATGGACAAGCAAGGCCTCGGCTGGATGAACAAGTGCGGCAAGGGCA
>CALFYN010000755.1 GCA_937952345.1 uncultured Acidobacteriota bacterium | reverse complement strand
CCTGCGGCATGGAGGCGGGCAGACGGCAGTGGTCGGAATCGATCGTACATGGTACACGACCGTCCGGAATATCAATCGCGGCCGGAAATCCGCAGCCTCTCCAGTTTTCCCAGCTTCAAAACCATCGGCGAGAAGCCGAAGGGACCGATCGAGAAGATGCTCAGCTTCTTCGCCGATGTGCGCGCCGGCGAAGGCGCCAGTGCGTTGCTGCTGCTGGTGAATGTGTTCCTGCTGCTGTTCGCCTACTACCTGCTGAAGACCGTTCGCGAGGCTCTCATCCTGACCGAAGGCGGCGCATACATCAAGGCCTATTCGAGTGCGGGGCAAGCGGCGCTGCTGATGCTGATTGTGCCGCTGTACGGATTCATCGGTACGAAGGTGGTGCGCATCAAGCTGCTCACCGGGCTGTCGCTCTTCTTCATCATGAACCTGGCGCTGTTCTACTCCTTCGGCGTGGCGGGCTATCGCGAAGGGGTTGTCTTCTACATATGGGTGGGCATCTTCAACGTCTTCGTGATCTCGCAGTTCTGGGCGTTCGCCAACGATATCTACACCGAAGCCCAAGGCAAGCGCTTGTTCCCTATGATCGGCGTGGGTAGCTCACTAGGGGCTTGGCTCGGCGCCGAAGCGGCTGGCCAGTTGGTGAAGCAGTTTCAGTTGAGCCCGTATCAACTGCAGTTGATCGCCGCCGCGATTCTTGCCGTATGCGTTGTGCTCACCGTTACCGTGAATCGCATTCAGATCCAGCGCTCGGTGCCGGAAATGGCAGCCCACGCCGATAAGCCGCTCGGTGCGGCGGATGGTTTCCAGTTGATCTTCCAGAGCCGCTATCTGACGTGGATTGCTATTCTCATCGTGCTGCTGAATATCGTGAATAGTTCCGGCGAGTTTCTGTTGGGCAACTTCGTGGCGGAGCAATCCAAGCAACTGCACGCAGGCGATCCCGACGCGCAAAAGCGCTTCGTCGGCGCATTCTACGGGCGGTTTTTCGGGGGAGTGAATCTGTTGGGGTTCCTGCTGCAGACGTTCGCCGTGTCGCGCATCTTTGCGTCGATTGGCGTCCGCGGCGCGCTATTCGTTCTGCCCATCATTGCGCTGGTCAGCTATTCGGTGTTGGCCATTGCGCCAATCCTTGTGGTGATCCGCGTGGCGAAGACGTTGGAGAACGCGACGGACTACTCGCTGCAGAACACCATCCGGCAAGCGCTGTTCCTGCCCACCTCGCGCGAGGCGAAGTACAAAGCAAAAGCGGCGATTGACACCATGTTCATGCGGCTGGGAGATGTGATTCAGGCGGGCATCGTGAAGGCCGGTTCGGAACTGCAACTGGCCTTCACGGGCTTCGCCTGGCTCAACATCGGATTCACAGTGTTATGGCTGTGGATCGCGGGCCGTGTGGCCCGCGAGCACCGCCGGTTGTCATTCTAAGCCGCCCTGCCTACTGGCAGCGCAGGCTCCAGTAGAAGTTGAACGTGCCGGTTTGCGCGTTGGCAATGTCCTTGATCGTGATGTACTCGTCGGCGGCAACAGCCACGCTATTCCCCGATGTGCCGGTAAGCGCTGTTCCATTCAGAGGGATAGTGAGCGTCGTGTCCGCCATGCCGGCGGGCGTAGAACCCCGCATGATGGTAAAGGTGCGAGGTGCGTAACCGCTGGTGTCAACGGTGATTTTGAAGTCGCTCAGCGTGCAGGCGGCGGGAAGGCGCATCGCTCCGCCGTTCTGAGACAGGCTCGTCCCCTGAGCGCCGATCGGGAAGTACCAATTGGTCGTGGTGCCGCTGCTGCCGAGGCGTTGCGCTCTACCAAGGAAGAAGCCAGAGCCCGCGGGTCCCGTGGGTCCAGCCGGTCCTTGTATGCCCTGCGGCCCCATCGGCCCTGTAGCGCCATTCGCTCCCGCGGGTCCAGTGGCACCGTTGGCTCCAGTGACGCCGTTAGCTCCCGTGGGACCGGTAGCGCCCGGTAATCCGGCACCCGTCG
>CALFYN010000754.1 GCA_937952345.1 uncultured Acidobacteriota bacterium | reverse complement strand
GGTATTTGCCGGCAGCGTGATGCAGCCGGTGTACGGGTATTTATCCGACCGGTTGCATAGCCGCCTGTTTTCCGTGCTGGCGCCAATGCTGGCGGGGATTTTCATTTCTTCTCTCGGTTTGGCTCCGGGGTATGGCTGGGTGCTGGCGATGGTGCTGCTGGGCGCATCGGCTGTGGCCAGTTTTCATCCGCAGTCTTCGGTGCGTGCCGCCTCCGGCATCCGCGAAGGGCGGGGGAAAGCGATGGCGTTTTTTATCAGCGCGGGGCAGTTGGGCTATGCGCTGGGGCCGGTTTACTTTGCTTTTGTGCTGACGAATTTCGGTTACCGCATGAGTTGGATTGCAGCCCTGCCCGGCGTGTTGATGACGCTGTGGATGCTGGCCTCGGTGCCGGAATTGCCCATGGAATCGCGCAGCAAGACGCGGATTGACTGGGATGCCTTGCGCGCCGTGTGGAAGCCGCTGCTGATCCTCTACCTGCTGGTGTTCCTGCGCAGTGTTCTGCAGATCACCTTCACGCAATTTCTGCCGCTGTATTTGACGAAGGAACGGGCGTTCAGCTACGGTGCGGCCAGCCTATCGTTGACGATGTATTCGGCCATGGGGGCCTTTGGCGGATTTGCCGGCGGGCATATCGCGGACCGGTTCGGCGGGCGCAAGGTCATCCTCTACAGCATGATTGGGGCGATGCCCTTCCTGTTCCTGTTTTTCCATTCTTCCGGTGCGATGGCGATTGCCTCGCTGGCCATGGCGGGCTTGATATTGCTGTCGACAAATCCGGTGAATATCGTGATGGCGCAGAATCTTGCTCCCGGGCAATCGGGAACGATCTCGGCATTGATGATGGGTTTCGCTTGGGGGATGGCGGGGATTATTTTTATTCCGCTGGCGGGCTGGATGGCGGACCGGTATAGTTTGGGGATGGTGCTTGAAGTGCTGACGCTCTTCCCTCTGTTAGGTTTCCTGCTGGCGTTCCGGTTACCGAAATGAAAGCCGTTTGTTTATTGAGCGGTGGACTCGATTCCACGACATGTCTTGCCGTGGCGCGGAAGGAAGGCTACGACTGTCACGCGCTGAGCTTCGATTACGGGCAACGGCACCGGTATGAACTCGAAGCCGCGGTACGTGTGGCGAAGGCTCTTGGCGCCTCGGAGCACCGCGTTGTGCGGGTGGATCTGCGCGCGCTGGGCGGATCCGCGTTGACCGATGCCATCGAAGTGCCTAAGCATCACGACGTCAGCGAGTTGGGGCCAGGGATTCCCGTGACATACGTGCCCGCGCGCAACACGGTATTTCTGAGTCTGGCTTTGGGGTACGCGGAGGTGCTTGGCGCGGAGCACATTTTTATTGGGGTAAACGCCATCGACTACTCCGGTTATCCAGACTGCAGGCCCGAATTCATCGAAGCATTCGAGCGGATGGCGAACCTGGCCACCAAGGCCGGTGTGGAAGGGACCATGCGTATCCGGATCGAAGCGCCGCTGCTGAGTTTGACGAAACCGGAGATTGTGAAACTGGGCGTTGCGCTGGGTGTCGACTTTGCGTTGACGTCGAGTTGCTATGATCCGGGAGAAGGCGGGCAGCCCTGCGGCGGCTGCGATTCCTGTTTGCTGCGCCGCAAGGGTTTCGCCGATGCCGGATGCCATGACCCATTGGAGTATCCTGACCGATGATGCCGATGCCCTTTTCCCAAGCTGAACCGATGCTCTCGGAAATGTTTTGTGCGATTCAAAGCGAAGGGAGCCTGGCGGGAGTGCCCGCGGTGTTTCTGGTTTCCGCGGATGGCCCGGCGCGGCCGGTATGGGGCACCAAGCCACGTAGTGCGTGGAAGGTGGACCCTTCGGTTGCCCTTGGCCGGCTGATTTCCGAAGTGCGCCGCTCCTGGTACGACTATGTAGTGATCACCGGCGGTGAGCCGTTGCGCGTTGCGGGTTTGCAGGAATTCGCCGCGAAGCTGCGCGAGTTTGAACATCACGTAACGGTGGAGACATCGGGAGGCGTGTACACCGATGATTTCCCCTGTGACCTGATGAGCGTGAATATCTGTTTGAGTGC
>CALFYN010000753.1 GCA_937952345.1 uncultured Acidobacteriota bacterium | reverse complement strand
GGACCACACTGTTCTTGCCAAGCTCCAGAAATTGAGCCGCGATTGGACGCAAGGCCAATTGCTGCTCACCGGCCTGGATGGCCACGCCCCTGCGTCAGACCATGAGCTGGCTGCGCGCCGCAAGCTCCGCACCGTCGGAGTGGCGCAAGGAGCATAATGCAACCCCTGGAAACAACGTCTGAGCCTGCGCATAGCCGATCGCACAGGCTCCATGAGGCCCTGCACCACGTAGCCCACATCCTACCGGTGCAGGGTCCCATCGGAGTCTTCGTGCACCACAACACGCTGCACGCCTTCGAAGATCACTCCTTCGAGCAGGCCGTCGCCGATGCCGCGCGCACGTTCGCCGCCGAACCGTACATGACCGAAGCGGCCTACCGCGAGCAACTGCGCCGCGGCCGGATCCTCGAACGCGATATCGAAGAGGTGATCGCCGAAGAGCCCGATTCGGAGTTGTTGCCGCAGTTCGGCATCACGCGGCGCACGCTGCAGCGCGCCGTGTTGACCTCCGGCATCCGCCCTTATGAGGCAAACACGATCGGCTTCCTGCTGCACGAACATGGCCTGCTGATGCGCTTGCGCCCCGATCTGGAGACGGCCCGGCGCGCGCGTATTCTCGAAGCTCACGGAGGGCGCGAAGGGGAAGCCGCCCGCGGACTATTCGAGGCATGCCTCCAGCGCATGCCGCATCCAGCCGCGCCCTCGGCCGCGCCGGCCACGCGCCTCCGCGACAGCCTGCTGGCCTCGGCCGGCGTCGACCTGGACGATATCATCCACCCTTACCTGATCCGCTTTTCGGAAGTGTTCCTCGATCAGGGTCTTGCCTACTGGCCCATGCCCCATCGCGAACTGGGCTTCTACGCCGCCATGCGCAAGCTGCTCACGCAGCCGTGCTTCATAGAGCCCAAGGGACTGGCCGGCCTGCGTGAAGCCTTCGCCACGCAGGCGCGGAGTAACTCGGATTCCACGCGCGTCATCCTCGAGTTCTTCGATTCGTTTCGCATCCCCGAATCGGAGTGGGCCTCCTCACTGCAATCGGAATTGCTCGCTCTCCCCGGCTGGGCCGGACTCTTCCACCGCATCGAACACGAACCCCACCTGCTCGAGCACAATCGCGTTCCGGCTACGCTGCTCGATTTTCTCGCCGTCCGGCTCACCCTCACTCGCGTCGCCGCCGCAAACATTGCCCGCGATGCCAGCCTCGACGCCGAATTCGCCAGCCACTGGCCATTGCCGTCCGCGGAGGACACATCGCCGGAACTGGAACGGTTGCGCATGGCGGCCCGCATGTTCGACGTGGCGCAATTGCTGGGCCTCAGCGCACTGGTGGTGAGGAACCTCAGCGCCGCGCAGTTCGATGAGCTGCAACTGGAAGTCTCACGACTGGACGACCTCGAATGCCGCCGCCTGTTGCACCGCGCCTATGAGCGCCGCCACGAATACCTGGTCCTCGAGCCGCTCGCCTGCCATCGGCGTCTGCACCCGCCCCAGCCGCGCAAGGAGCGCCCCAAAGCGCAGGTCTTCTTCTGCATCGACGAGCGTGAGGAATCCATCCGGCGCCACCTGGAAGAATACGATCCCACCATCGAAACCTTTGCCGCCGCGGGCTTTTTCGGAGTAGCCGTGGATTACGCCGGCATCGACGATCCGCATGGCGTTGCGCTGTGTCCCGTCGTGGTGAAGCCGCAGCATGCCGTGCGCGAAGTGCCTGTATCAGCCGATGAGAGCCTGACAGCGACGCGCCGCGCCCGCCGCGCCATCTGGTCGCGATTCGCGCAACTCGGCCTCAACTCCTCGCGCACCATCATCAACGGCTGGATCAGCACGGCCGTACTCGGCATTCTCTCCCTGTTCCCCCTCATCGCGCGCGTGATCGCCCCGCGCCAGTTTGCGCGCCTCCGCGAATCGCTCAATAAGAGCTTTCTCCCCGAACCGCGCACCGAGCTCACGCTCATGCGCGCGGACGCGCATGGCCAGCACGTGGCGGAAGGGCTGCTGCTGGGCTTTGCTCCGGATGAAAAAGCGGACCGGGTGGAAAGCGTTCTGGGCCCTGCCGGGCTGCGCAGCGGATTCGCGCGCCTGGTGGTGATTCTGGGGCACGGCTCCACCAGTCTCAACAATCCGCATGAATCGGCCCACGACTGCGGCGCTTGCGGCGGACGCCGCGGCGGACCGAACGCGAGGCTCTTCGCCGCCATGGCGAACCTGCCCAACGTCCGCGACCGCCTGCGCGGCAAAGGCATCGATATTCCCCGCGATACCTGGTTCGTCGGCGGCTATCACGATACCTGCAGCGACGACATCGATCTGTTCGACCTCGAACAGGTGCCGCCTTCGCACGCCGATGATCTGGCCGCCGTGCGCGCTTCGCTCGACCGCGCGCGAGCCGGCGACGCGCATGAGCGCTCGCGCCGCTTCGAAGCCGCCAATCCGCGCCACGACGCGGACCTCGCTTTGCTGCATGTCGAGGAACGCAGCGAACATCTCGCCGAGCCGCGTCCCGAATACGGTCATTGCACCAACGCCGTCTGCATCGTCGGGCGCCGCGCCACCACGCGCGGCCTCTTTCTCGACCGCCGCGCCTTCCTGGTCTCCTACGACGCCGCGCAGGATCCCGAGAACCGCGACCTTCTCCGCCTGCTTGGCGCCGTCGTACCCGTCTGCGCCGGCATCAGCCTGGAATACTATTTTTCCTTCGTCGACAACGAGCGTTACGGTTGCGGCACCAAGCTGCCGCACAACGTCACCGGCCTGGTCGGCGTCATGAATGGCCAGTCCAGCGACCTGCGCACCGGGCTCCCCTGGCAGATGGTGGAAATCCACGAACCCGTGCGCATCCTCTTCGTCGTCGAGACCACGCCCGAGCGCCTGCTCGCCACCTTCCGCAGCAACGCCGGACTCGAACAGCTGCTCGTCAACCGCTGGATCCGCATCGCCACGCTGGATCCCGCCTCGGGCAAAGTGCACCTCTATCGCGATGGCATCTTTGAACCGCTACGCTATGTTCCCGAACACATCGGTGTCGCCGCCACCTCCATGGATTGGTATCGCGGCATGATTGGCCATCTCCCCGCCGCCACCATTCAGGCCGGCCTTTAGGTGCAACTCATGGAAACATTATTGATCGCAATTGTTGCTGCCCCGGGTATGGTCTTTCTGCTGCTCGGTTTCGGGTGGCTTGCCGGCTTTACGCCGCCGGAGCGCATTCTGGCGCGGATCACCGTCCTCACCTACTCCTTCGGAACGCTCGGTACGCTGGCGCTCTTCGCGAGGATGCTCAACGAGGGGGCGCTCTCCGTCAACGCGCATCTCGGCCCGTGGTTTGCGGTGGGCAGCTACCAATTCGCTTCCAGCCTCTTCGTGGATCGCCTTTCGCTGCCTTACATGCTTCTCACTGTGACCCTGGTCGGATTGATCGGAGCGTTCTCGCGCCGCTATCTGCACCGCGATCCGGGCTACTTCCGCTTCTTCGCCCTGCTGCAATTGTTCGGGTTCGGCTCGCTCATCATCTTCACGGCCGGCTCGTTCGATCTCCTGATCGTAGGATGGGAACTGGTGGGCATCACCTCCGTGTTGCTGGTTGCCTTTTTTCATCAGCGCCCCGAGCCGGTGCGCGGCGCACTGTACGTATTTGCCATGTACCGCGGCACCGATATCGGCCTTCTCTCGGCTGCCGTGGCCTTCCACCACTTCGCCCACTCGGCCTCTTTCGATCACCTCTTCCGCGGCGATTGGCCCAATCAATTGCCGGCTTTCGATGCCGGCTCGGCGACTTTGATCGCCTTGCTGCTGGTTCTTGCGGCGGCCGGCAAATCCGCGCAGGTTCCGTTTTCCGGTTGGCTCCCGCGCGCCATGGAAGGCCCCACTCCGTCGAGTGCGGTCTTCTATGGCGCAATTGCCGTCCATGCCGGAACCTACCTGCTGCTGCGTGCGCATCCCATTCTGGCCGCGTCCCCGGTGGCCAGCGCCCTCGTTATTTTGATTGGCGCACTCACCGCCATCCACGGCACGATGGTTGGCCGCGCCTGCGCCGACGCCAAGACGTATCTCTCCTACGCCTCGCTCACGCAGTTGGGCATCATCTTTGTGGAAATCGGATTCGGCTTGAAATGGCTTGCCGTCATCCACGTCGCCGGCCACGCTGCCACGCGCACGCTGCAATTCCTTCGCGCTCCCTCGATGCTGCACGACTTCCATCAGATTCACTCCGCGGCCGGAGGCCAACTCACCGCCACCGGCGCGCACTACGAGAGCATCATCCCCGGCACACTTCGCGACTGGCTGTACCGCCTCGCCCTCGATCGCGGCCATCACGACACGATCCTGGAGCGCTTCTTTGCCGGCCCGCTGGAGCGCGCCGCACAGGCCCTCAGCGCGATGGAGCGGATCTGGTCTCCGCCCCGACCCGGCCCCGCTGCTCCGGAATGGAATCCGGAAATTCTGGAAATTACCTGGAAAGATACAAACACCGCGAGGACTCGCCAATGAATCCGCTGCCCTTTCCGCTGCTGAGCCTCGCCGTGCTCGCTCCCGCCGCCGGAGCCCTGGCCGTATGGCGGACGCGGTCGGTCCGCCTGGCGCGCCTGCTGGCGATCCTGGCCGTCACCATATCCTTGCTCGCCTCCATCGCCGTGCTGTCGCAAGTGATCGCGCACGGCTCTCCGGTATCGGATCCTTGGGCGTTGCCACTGCTCGGCGAGGCGCAGCCACTGTTCGCCACGGCCATGCTCAGCGCCATCTGGCTGGTGCTGTTTGCCGCACTGGCGCTGTTCACCATCACCATCGCTCCGCGGCGTGACCTCGATCGCCCCAGGCTGGCGCAGAAGCTGTTGCTGGTCACCGCGGTGTCCACCGTTTACGCATCGAACCACCTTCTGTTGCTCGTTGCCGGATGGGCCCTGGCCGCTCTTCCCATGATGGCATTCGGCAATCGGCGGGAATCGGGCTCCTACCCGCCGCGCGCGGCATGGCTGCTACGGATGGTCCTGCTGGCCGGAGTTGTCTCGCTGGCCGCCGCCGTCTTCCTGCTCGGCCGCGATGCCGCCGCCGCCGGGTTGCCCTCGCCGTATTCGCTCCACCTGCTGCGCGGCGCATCCTTGCCCTCGGGCCACTGGGCCTTTGCCTTCCTCATGATGGCCGTGCTCTTCACCAAAGGCATTTTCCCGTTCCACTCCTGGGTTCTCACGGCGTTTGACCGCGGCTCGCTGCTCACCGCCAATCTCTTCGTCAATGCGCACCTCGGCGCGTTTCTCATCGCCAAAGTCGCTATTCCCGTCCTGCCCGCCACCGCTCTCACCGCGTTGCCTCTGTTGAGCGATGTGGCACTCTTCACCATGTGCTACATGGCCGTGCTCGCCCTGCGCGAGCGCTCGCCGCGGCGCATCCTCGCGCTGTTGTTCGTCGGCCAGGCCTCCACCATTCTGGTTGGTCTCGAAAGCGCCACCGAAGCCGGCGTCACCGGGGCGCTGGTCCACCGCATTGTCGTTGCCGTATCCACGACAGTGCTCGCGGCCGTGCTGCGCCTGCTCGAAACGCGCACCGGATCGCGGTTGGAATCGGCGCACTTTCTGGGGCTCGCCAATCGCTTTCCCCGCCTGGCCGTGTTCTTCCTCATTGGCGGGCTCGCCCTGATCGGCCTGCCCGGAACGCTCGGCTTCTGCGCCGAAGACCTGCTCATTCACGGCACGCTCGAAAGCCATCCGCAACTGGGCATCGCGTTGCCCATTGCCACGGCCCTGTTCGCCTGCCATCTGCTGCGCCTGTTCTCGATGCTCTTCCTCGGACGCAAGTCCTCCGATCTGGCCATTCTCCCCGACGCCGTGCCCCGCGAGCGTCTGTGCCTGGCCGCCCTTGTGGCCTTCCTCGTGCTCTTCGGCATAGCCCCCGCCTGGATCGTCGACCGCCAGTCGTCCGCGGCCATCCCCCTCGTCCATCAACTACGCGAAGCCAGCCTGCGCCCGCCGCCGGCACTACAGCCAATCGTCTAATAATATCCATAAATCTGATTTAATTAACCTGGTTTTGTCTTTTGCATTTTCCTTTGGCGTGCAATATGATCATCCAAGCCTAAGGCCACGTGTGCCGCTCATCTCAAGGGGGTCTCAAAGGAACAATGCTTTCCCGTACACTCAGTTTCTTTTTCCTGGCCGTCAGCGCATTCGCGCAGACCACGGGAACCGCAACGCTCGTTGGTACGCTCACCGATAACACGGGAGCCGTCATCCCAGGCGCCACCATCAATATCGTCAACACCGAAACGCAGTTCGTCTATAACGGGCAATCCAACACCGAGGGCGGCTATTACGTTCCCAATCTCAACCCCGGCACCTACCGCCTGACTGTCGAAGCCCAGGGCTTCAAGAAATACGTCCGCGAAGGCATCATCCTCCGCACCAGCGAACAGCCTCGTATCGACATCCAACTCGAAATCGGCGCCGTCACCGAATCCGTGAACGTCACCGGCGCGCCGCCGCTGCTCGAAACCGAAACCACCGCCACCGGACAGATTCTCGAAGGCGAGACCATCGTCAAGATCCCCGTCCTGCAGAAATACGTCTTCCGCGTTTTGCTCTATCTGCCTTCCACTTCCAACATCAACGGCCAGCACGTTGTCGGCCAGCGCGAACGCTCTCTCGGTTACACCATCGATGGCGTGGGCGGCAAGGAACCGGTGCGCTCCATGATCGGCAGCACCAATCAGGTCACCTCCACCACCATCGATGCGCTGCAGGAAGTGAAGCTCTTCACCACGGGTATGCCGGCCGAATACGGCCACGCTGCCGGCGGCCTGCTCTCCACGGTCTTCAAGAGCGGCACCAATCAGTGGCATGGTTCCGCCGAAGACCGCTACATCCAGAAAGCCCTCATCCACCGCACGAAGCTGGAGCAACTCCCCCGCAACAACCCATTCACCTATCACGAACTCTCGGGCACCATGGGCGGACCCGTCTACATCCCCAAAATCTACAACGGCAAGGACCGCACGTTCTGGTTCTTCGGCTTCCAGCGCCATCATGAGAAGGGCGGGGAAACAGCGACTCTCGCCGTGCCCTCGCCGGAAATGCTCGGCGGCAATTTCAACTTCGGCGGCCTGAATCAAATCTATGACCCCGCCACCACGGTCTTCGGCGCCAACGCGGCGTGCACCCCCGCCGGCAGCGAATGCTGGACGCGCCTCCCGTTCGCCAACAACCAGGTTCCGCAATCGCGCTTCGATCCGGCCGTGCGCAACTTCCTCTCGCGCAATCCCTACGTCCCCGAAAACAACTCCCAGCGCGCCTTTGACCGCAATTTCGGGCCCACCAACAATCTCATCAGCCCCACCAACTACCGCTCCTACCGCACGCGCTTCGATGCCAAAATCGACCAGCAGTTTTCCTCGGCCCACAAGATGTTCGGCCGCTATTCGCACGTCCGTCACCGCTCCTGGCGCGATCGCCTCTCGCCTGAGATCGCCTGGCGCGAATACGATTGGCGCGCCGTGCCCATCCCCATCGACCAGCGCAACGTCGTCATCTCCGACACCTACACCATCAGCCCGTCGCTCATCAACGAAGCGCGCCTCGGCTACAACCGCCGCCGCGGCACCGTCTTCCCCAGCACCCTCGGACAGGATTGGGCGAAGCAACTGGGCATCCCCAACGTCAGCCCCGAAACCTTCCCCAATTTCCAGGCTTGCAACAACCAGTCCAATTGCACCGGCGGCAACACGTTCTTCCGCCAGAACAACGCCGGACTCTCCGCATCGCAGGATGTCGGCGAAGACATCACCTTCCAGAACAATGTGACGAAGGTGCTCAACCGCCACACTCTGAAGTTCGGGTACGAGATGATCCGCACGCGTTACAACTCGCTGGTCGCTTCGCTCCCCTCGGGCACCTATCGTTTCGGCGGCACCGATTTCCCCTTCCGCCCCAACACGGGCAACTCCTTCGCTGCTTTCCTGCTCGGCTCGGTCAGCAACGCCGAATTCACCAACGCCGTCACCACCTGGCTGCCGCGCTGGACATCGCACGCCTGGTACATTCAGGACGATTTCAAGATCAAGCGCAACGTCACGTTGAATCTCGGCCTGCGCTGGAGCTACGAATCGCCCTTCCAAACCAAGTACGGCCTGCAGTCGCAGTTTGATCCCAACGCCACTGATCCCATCACCGGACGCCGCGGCGCCATCACGCATCCCAAAGGGCCGCTTGCCTCGAAAGACCTGAATAACTTCCAGCCCCGCGTCGGCGTGGCCTGGCAGATCTCTCCCAGCCTCGTGTTCCGCGGCGCCTTCGGCCTCATCACGCAGGATCTCTTCACCAACGGACTCACCCAGAACTTCGAAGAGTTCTTCGCCACCGCCGCCGTGCAGGCGCTCCCCGGCGATCCGCGGCCTGTGTTCCGCCTCAGCCAGGGGCCGCCCGCCGTCCGCTTCAACATTGCCCAGGATGGCTCAGTACCCTTCGTCGGCAGCAACTTCAGCAACCGCGGCGCAAGCTGGTTCGATCCGAACATGAAGATGCCGTACATCATGAACTGGTCCGGCGGCTTCCAGTGGAACTTCACGCAAAGCTGGCTGCTCGAAACCACCTATCAGGGCTCGCGCGGCGTGCGCCTGTTGAATGCCTGGGACATCAACCAGATCCCGCTCGGGATCTCCAGCGATCCCACCGTGCTGCGCACCATCTTCCAGGCCAGCCAGAACTACAAGCCCTATCCCCAATTCGGCACCATCCGCCACTATTCGAATTACGGGGATAATTCCTATCACGGCGTCACCTTCCGCACCGAGAAACGCTACTCGCACGGGTTGGTGCTGAATGCGTTCTACACGTTCTCGAAATCGCTCAACAACGGCGATAACGACGGCGACGTCGGCGGCATCACCTTCTACAACCGCGCTCTCGAAAAGGGCCGGGCCAATTACGACATCCGCCACCGCTTCGTCAGCGTCGCCACTTACGAACTCCCCGTCGGCCAGGGCAAGCGCTTCATGAACCGCGGCGGCGTGCTCAACGCTCTCCTCGGTGATTGGAACATTGCCTACACGCAGACGTTCCAGTCCGGGCCGCCTCTCAACATCTCCTTCGCCGGCAGCCCCAATCAGTACCTGCCTGGCGCTACGCGCCCCGATCTGGTCGCCGGAGTCAATCCCGTCACTGAGAACTGGAACATCGGCCCCAACCGCTTCCCCACACAGGCGCAAGTGCCGTACCTCAACGCCGCTGCCTTTGCCTATCCGGCTGCCTTCACGCCCGGCACGATGGGCCGCAATATCATCGAAGCCCCCGGCCTCACCTGGCCGCAGTTCTCGCTCTCGAAGGAATGGCGAGTCTATGAGCGCGCCCGCTTCATTCTCCGTTGGGACATGAACAACCCGTTCAAGAGCCCCAACTACGGCAACCCCGATTCCACGTTCAATCGCCAGAACCTGAACAATTTCGGACGCGTCGGCACGGCCACGCGCGGCGGCTTCTCCGACGTCGGCACCGCGCAGCCGAACCACCTTCTGGTGTTCCGCCTGGAGTGGTAACGCGACTACGTCGTGACCAGTTCCGTCATCTCCAGATCTTCGCTGCGGTCTTTCTGATCGTCGAAGAACCCATACAAGGCCGGTAGTACGATCAGCGTCAACTGCGTCGAAGTGATCAACCCGCCGATCACCACGATCGCCAGCGGCCGCTGCACTTCCGAACCCGGCCCGGTGGCGAACAGGAACGGCACCAGGCCCAATGCCGCGATGGTCGCCGTCATCATCACCGGCCGGAACCGCAGCATCGCTCCCTGCACGATCGCCTTCCTGCGGGGCATGCCGGCCTGCCGCAAAGAGCGGATGTAGCTCACCAGCACCACGCCGTTCAACACAGCGATGCCCCACAAAGCGATGAAGCCTACCGATGCCGGCACCGAAAGATACTCGCCGGTGAAGTACAGCGCCGCCACTCCGCCCATCGAGGCGAACGGCAGCACCAGAATAATCAGCACCGCGAAACGCACGGACTGGAACAGCAGGAACAGCAGGAAGAAAATCGCCCCGATGGTGATCGGCACGATGACCATCAGGTGCCGCCGCGCCCGCTCCATATTTTCAAACTGCCCGCCATAGGCAAAATAATATCCGGCGGGCAGCTTCATCTTGGTCTCCAGCGTCTTCTGCAGTTCCGCCACGAATCCGCCCAAGTCCCGATCCCGCACATTCACGCCCACCACCACGCGCCGCTTGCCCATTTCCCGCTTGATCTGCGAAGCGCCATCCAGCAACTCAATGCGCGCCAGGCTCCCCAGCGGCAATTGCGCCCCGCCCGGAGTATTCACCAGAATCTCGTTCAGGTCCGCCGCGTTGTCGCGATAGCGTTCCGGCAATCGCACCACAGCCTGGAAACGCCGCTCGCCTTCGTAAATCTCCGTGGCCGCCTTGCCGCCGATGGCCGCCTCAATCACATCGTGTACCGCCGAGGCGTTCAACCCGTGGCGCGCGATCGCCTGCCGGTCGATGGTCACCGTCCGGTTCTGCTGCCCCATCACCCGGTCTACCTTCACGTCGGCGGTGCCGCGCA
>CALFYN010000752.1 GCA_937952345.1 uncultured Acidobacteriota bacterium | reverse complement strand
ACCGTCGGGATTGAACGAGCGGGAGAAATCGCCCTGGCGTTCGAGATCGGTGGGCAGCGTCATGATGGCGTTGCGCGGATCCTTGGTGGCCCATCGTTCGAACGAAACAAAATTGAACAATTTGTTCTTGATGATGGGGCTACCCAGGGTGCCGCCGTAGATGTGGTTGCGGACGAGGTTCTTGGCGCGCACGACGGAGTTGGAAACGGCGTTGAGTGCGGGGTTTCGGCCGAAGTAGTAGGCGGTGCCGTGATATTCGTTGGTGCCGGATTTCACGGAGAGGGTGAGCACACCGCCGGCGCTATGGCCGTATTCGGCGTCGACGGCGTTCTGCTGCACGGCCACTTCCTGCGTGGCATCCATCGGTGGGGCATAGGAGCCTTTGTAGCCCAATTGCAGCGGTGCGCCATCCAGTTGGAGTTCGTTGCGGGTGGAGGTGGAGCCGCCAACATCCATCTGACTGGAGGACCACATGTAGAAGGGATTGCGGGTAGCGAGATTGCTGGTGTAACGGTTCACAACGGCGGGATCGAGCAAGACCAGCGTGAAGGGATTGCGGGCCAAGACGGGGAGTTCGGTGAGCATTTTGCGGTCGACGGTGAGCGACATGGTGGAGGTGTTGAACTGCACCTCGACGGCTTGCGTGGAGACATTGACGGTTTCCACCATCCCTCCGACGCGGAGATTAGGATTGACAGTGACATCGCCGCGGGTCTGAACGAGGATATTCTGCTGCACGAATTTGCTGAAGCCCTGCATTTCCGCGGTGAGTTCGTAGGTGCCTGGATCCACGAAATCAAAGAGGAATTGCCCGCTTGGATTCGTCGTGCGGGTCACTTCGACGCCTGTGTTCTGGTTCCGAAGGTGTACGGTTACGCCGGCAATGACGGCGCTGGTGGAATCGGACACAGTGCCTTGCACTTTGGCCCGATAGTCTTGCGCGAGAAGTGACGTGGCGCAGAGAGAAAGCAGGAATAGCAGTCGAAGCCGCTCCATGAGACTGAACCTCCATTAGCCCTGAACATGCCCGGCGGGCGAGCGCCGATTGAGGAGACGGTATACTGCTCGCGCGCCGGAGTCAAGCGTGGGTAGGCGTGCGGGCAGGCGCACCGGTTGCGGTTTTCCAGTTTCGTTTCTTACGGTCCACCTGCTATACTGTGGATTACCCCCACGCCCGACGTGCTTGGGAGTACTGTGGACAGGTGGCCGAGTGGTTAATGGCAGCAGACTGTAAATCTGCCGCTCCTTGCGAGCTACGGAGGTTCGAATCCTCCCCTGTCCACCAGCTATACTAAAAACGCCGGGCCGATGTAGCTCAGTTGGTAGAGCGCGTCCTTGGTAAGGACGAGGTCACCAGTTCAATCCTGGTCATCGGCTCCATTCCCTCCTCGAAACATTTCCCATTTTTTCGTGTTTGACCAGTCGGAGGTTGAACCGAAACATGAAAAGAACAAAACAAATCATCGGTGCCGCAGCCATCGTTCTGGCCACATTGACGGCCGCGCTTCCCTCGCCGGCGCAGCCCGGTGGGCGGCGTGAGCGTGTCGCGGAGAGAATGCTGGATCGCCGCATGGTGCAACTCAAGGAGGAGTTGAAGCTGACGGCGGAACAGGAACCGGCACTGCGGAGCATCTTGCAGAGCACAGCACGGCAAACCATGGAACTGCGCAAAAAGTATGGCAAGCAGGATAGAGAACAAGGTCCGAACGCCGAAATGCGACAGGGGATGCGCGCCATCCATGAGCAGACGCAGGAGAAGTTGAAGGGCGTACTGAACGAGGAGCAGCAGGCGAAATTCCGCGAAATGCGCAAGCAGAAAGTGGAGCAATTCCGATCGCGGAAGAAAGGCTGAGGGGTCAGAGCAGGAAGT
>CALFYN010000751.1 GCA_937952345.1 uncultured Acidobacteriota bacterium | reverse complement strand
CACGGAGCAGGATCAGTACGGGGTGTTTTTCCAGGATGACTTCAAGGTGAACCGGCGCATCACGCTGAACATGGGTTTGCGGTGGGAGTATGAAACCGCGCCTTCGGAACGCGAACTGCGGCTGGCGCGGTATCTGGATCTGAACGACCCGATTCCGGAATTCCAGCGCACACCTCCGGTGATGCCTGCGCAAGTGGGCACCATCGCGGGCGCGGTGAAACCGACCTACAACGGCAACTTCATCTATACCGATGCTAAGGCGAAGGGGCTGTATCACGCCCCGGCGCGCAATTTCCTGCCGCGGCTTGGCATCGCCATTCGCGGCAACGACAGAACGGCGATCCGCATCGGATATGCGCGTTATGCCGTGCCGGTGATGAGCATTCTCGGGTATTCGTGGCGTTTGCCCGCGACGGACGGATTCTCAACGTCCTCGACCGGTCCGGTGCAGATTCAAGGTGTGCCGCAGGGCAACTTCAGCAATCCGTTTCCGGCGAACAACCCGCTGGTGATGCCGGTGGGACGCGGGTATGGGCGCTACACGAACATCGGCGGAGCGGCGACCTGGTCGCGGCAGGATATCCGCACACCGATGAACGACCGCTTCAACTTCACCGTGGAGCGCGACCTGATGGCGGGGTTCAAGTTCGACGGCACGTTCTTCATGAATTTCGGGCACCACATGGTTCCGGAAGGCCAGGGAGGCAATGCAGGGTTTGGCAGACAGCTCAACCTGGTGGATCCGCAACTCTCCTACACGTACAAGACGACGCTGACGGCGGCGGTGCCGAATCCGTTCTTCGGGTTGCCCACCAGCGTGATGCCTGGGCAACTGCGCGGCCAGCGCACGGTGCCGCTGTCGACGCTGCTGCGCCCGTATCCGCATTACGCGGGTTTGAGCGAAGGGTTTATGCCCGGCGTGAACAACCGCTACAAGGCAGTACAGCTTCGCGTACAACGCCGTTTCGCGGATGGCTACAGCATTGTGTGGGGCTACAATTACAACCGCGAAAGCACGGAGGGCTTCTTCAACGCCGATGACGAGTTTGCCAACAAGCTTTCGTTCATCCCATCGAATCTGCCACGCCACCGCATGACGCTTGGCACGACGATGGAACTGCCCTTCGGCAGAGGCAAGCGATTCGGCTCCGCCGTGCATCCGATAGTGAATCACATCATCGGGGGATGGTCCACGAGCCACATCTTCGTGTTCAACACGGGCGCATTCCTGCGCTTCGGACAACTGGATGTGAGCGGTGATCCCGGCGAGGCTTCGCGCGATTGGTCGCGCTGGTTCAACACGTCGGCGTTCGCGCAGGCGACTCCGTTTACTCCTCGGACCAATCCCTATCAGTACGACGGCATCACCGGCCCTCGTTACTGGAACCTGGACAGCACGCTTTCCAAGAACTTCAATCTGACGGAGAAGTTCAAGCTGGAGTTCCGCCTGGAAGGCTACAACGTCACCAACAGCGTGATGCCTGGCAATCCGAATCTCGCGGTCACCAGCACGTTGTTCGGTGTGGTGAATTCGCAGGTGAACTACGGACGGGAAGTGCAGTACACGTTGCGCCTGCACTTCTAACCGCGGCAGATAGATACGCAATCCGGCCGGCGAATCCTCGGCAAGAGGACGCCGGCCTTTTCTATTCCCCGATGCAGTAGAATTCAATCAGCAAATCAGAATTTCTCGTCCGGAGTTGCTCCGGGCGAGCCAGGGGTACTTTATATGCGTCTTGCAACGTTGCTATTTACGGCCGCGCTGGCGGTAGTGTCGGCACAGGATCCGCGAGGCTTCATTCGCGGCACGGTCATGGACAATTCGGGAGCAGTCATCCCGGGTGTGAAGGTGAAGGCGATCAGCAACGAGACGGGAGTCTCGGCCGAAGCGGTCGCCAACGAGTCGGGGCTGTACAACATCCCCTATCTCATTCCTGGCTTTTACAAACTGACGGTGGAACAATCCGGGTTCAAAACGTTTGTGCGCGATAAGATCGAGGTGCGCGTAAGCGAAACCGTGGAGGTTCCGATCTCGCTCGAAGTGGGCTCGGTCACCGAGACAGTGGAGGTGAAAGCCGAATCGCCGGCGCTTGAGACTGCGAATGCATCGCTAGGCCAGGTAATTGACCAGCGGCGCATCACGGAACTGCCGCAACGCGGGGCGAATCCGCTGGAACTGGCGCTGCTCACGCCGGGCGTGGCGAACACGACGAACCTGCGGTTGCGCAAGTCGATGGCGCCGGAAGCGACATCGGACATCAGCGCGGATGGAGCAGGGCGGTACAACAACGAATTCCAGATTGACGGCATCTCGAATACGGCGGCAGACCGCGGGCGCGGCTATGCGCGAGTGGCCTATAGCCCACCGGCGTCGGCGGTGCGCGAGTTCAAGATGCAGACGTCGGCATACGATGCCAGCGTTGGCCATACGATGGGTTCCGTGTTGAACGTGAGCACGGCCAGCGGCACAAACGAGTTGCACGGAGAGGCGCATTGGTGGCTGCGCCACAGCGCCCTGGATGCGCCGAATTTCTTTAACAACAAGAACAATACGCCGCGGCCGGTGTATCAGGACAATCGCTACGGCATCTCCGGCGGCGGGCCGATTGTGCTGCCGAAGGTGTACAACGGGCGGAATCGCACCTTCTTCTTTTATGCCTTCGAAGGCAATCAATTCGGTGTTCCGACACAGTTCAGCCGCACGGTGCCCACGGCGGAGCAGCGGACCGGCGATTTCTCGGCACTGCTTCCATTGCGCAATGCGAATTATCAGGTGTACGACCCGCTGACGACCGTCGCGGCTGCCGGAGGCCGGTTTCAGCGCCAACCCTTCGCGGGCAACATCATTCCGCGCAATCGCCTGGATTCGCTGGGCGTGAACCTGGCCAATCTGTATCCGCTGCCGAACTCACCGAATACGGCAACCGCGGATGGACGCAACAACTTCTTCAGCGCGCCGAAGGCGATTCAGAAAACGTATTCCAACCTGCTGCGCCTGGACCATGCGATCAATGGCAATCATCGCGTGTTTTTGCGGCTGCACTACGATTTCTGGAAGGAAAACAAGAACCACGATTTTCTGAACGAGATCAACGGCATTCATCAGAACCGGCCGAATCGCGGCGTGGCGCTGGATGACGTGCTGGTGCTGACTCCGACCACGGTACTGAATCTTCGCTATGGATTCACAAGCACGAAATGGTGGCAATACCGGACGTCGCGCGGGATCGACTATGCGCAGCTTGGCTTCTCGCCGCAGTTGATCGCGTTGACAGAGAAGGGTCAGGCGCCGCTGCCGCGTATTTCTCCCGGAGCGTACTCGCAGCTATCCGGATGGGAGGATCCGGGCGATGGAGTGAATTCCAGCCTCACGCATTCCTTCACGGCGAATATCACGAAGCTGATGGGGAATCACTCGCTTCGCTTCGGGCCGGAGTATCGCCTGTATCGCAGCTTCAACAATCGCCGGCCCATTGGAGTGGCCCCGGATCTTTCCTTCACCAACACGTTCACGCGCGGTCCGCTGGATAACTCGCCCACAGCGCCGATCGGCCAGGATCTGGCGGCCATGATGTTGGGGATCCCGGCGGGGAGCATGGATGTCGCCGCAAGTTCCGCGTTGCAGAACCAGTATTTCGGTTTGTACATACAGGACGATTGGAAGCTGACATCGCGGCTGACCGTGAACCTGGGCTTGCGGTATGAGTTGGAGACTCCGGTCACGGAGCGCTATGACCGTTTGCTGGCGGAGTTCGACAACACGACGGCGAATCCCATCGACGCGCAGGCCCGCGCCAACTATGCACGCAACCCGATTCCGGAGTTGCCGGTGAGCGCGTTCCGCGCGCTGGGCGGACTGACTTGGGTGAATCAGGGCAACATCGGACGCAGCCCGTACATTGGCGAGAAGAACAACTTCATGCCGCGGATCGGGCTGGCCTGGCAGATTGCGCGGCAGACGATTCTGCGCACCGGCTACGGATTGTTTTTCAATACGCTGGGCATCAACACGATCCTGCCGCAGCAGACCGGCTTTGCACAGTCGACACCCATTCAGGCTTCGCTCGACAGCGGCCTGACGTATCGGGCGACGACGGCGAATCCGTTTCCCACGGGGCTGATCCAGCCACGCGGTCCGGCGGGGGGCCTGGAGACGAATCTGGGGCAGAGCCTGACGCCTTACTTCCGGAATAACCTGCAAGGCTATTCGCAACGCTGGTCGCTGGGATTGCAGCATGTGCTTCCGGGACAGTTTCTGGTGGAGGGATCCTATGTCGGCAATCGCGGTACACGGCTGGACATCAGCCGTCAGGCAAACGCGACGCCGGCGGAATACCTAAGCCGGTCGCCGCTGCGGGATCAGGCCAGAATTGACTACCTGAGCCAGCAGTTCCCCAGCCCGTTCCGGGGAACGAATCCGATCTATGGGGCGAACATCAGCCGGGCGAACCTGCTGCGTCCGTTCCCGCACTTCGGTTCGATTTCCATGGAGGAGCCGGGCGGCTATTCGTGGTACCACTCGTTCCAGTTGCGCTCCGAGCGGCGCTTCTCGCAGGGCTTTACGTTCCAACTGGCGTACACATGGTCGAAGATCATGGAGGCGATTGAATTCCTCAATGAAGCCGACCAGCGTCCGTACGAAAGCATCAGCGCCTTCGACCGTCCGCACCGCATCGCGGGGAGCGGCATTTATGAGATCCCGATCGGGCGTGGACGGCGTTTCGCGAACGGCATGCCGCGAGCCGTGGATTTCTTCGCGGGCGGCTGGCAGATCGGTGCGGTAGTGGCCGTGCAATCGGGTGGCCCGATGGGTTTCGGGAACGCGATCTTCATCGGCGACATCAAGAACATTGCGATTCCCGCGAGCCAACGCGATGTGGACCGCTGGTTCAACATCGATGCCGGGTTCAACCGCAACGCCAATCAGCAACTGGCCAGCAATTACCGGCAATTCCCGCTACGCTTCGGAGGCATTCGCAGCGACGGACAGAACAGCTGGGATTTTTCGATTGTGAAAAACTTCCCGATCCGGGAGTCGTTCAAGGCGCAGTTCCGCGCCGACGCATACAACGCCTGGAACCACACCAACTTCAATGCACCCAACACCACTCCGACGAACACTGCATTTGGGCGGATTACCGGGACCGCCGGCGATTCGCGCAACTGGCAGATGTCGCTGAAGGTGATGTTCTAAGTCCAGGCGTTCTCATTCAGGTGACTCCATGTTGATAAAACTGACTGCAATTCTATTGCTGTATTGCGTGGCCGCATGGCCGCAAACCATCACCGGCTCTATCACCGGCTCCATTCGCGACACTTCGGGACTGGCAGTCGCGGGCGCCGAATTGACTCTGCTCCACCCCGCCACGGGAGTGGAGCGCAAAACCACGTCCAACGAGCGCGGAGACTTCGTCTTTGCCAGCCTGCAACCGGGGACGTACGACATCACTGCGAGCATGGCGGGATTCAAGACCGTGGAACGCAAAGCGCTGCGGCTGACGGCGTCGGAAACGCTGGCGGTCGGCGATCTCACGCTGGAGGTGGGCGCGGTTTCCGAGAGGATTACCGTAACCGCCCAAGGTTCGACAGTGCAGACAGCCAGCGCGGAACGATCGGGAGTGGTCACATCCAGCCAGGTGGAGGGGCTGCTGATCAAGGGCCGCAATGTCACTTCGCTGCTGAGCCTGCTTCCGGGGGTGGTGGATCTGGCCGATTCCGACAGCCCGGACCGCAACTTCAATATCTACGTGCAGGGCAACCGGCGCAACACGAACGCCTTCATGTTGGACGGGATGTCGCTGAATGCCATCGGCAACAACTTCAACGTGCTGGTGGGTGTGAGCCAGGACGCCGTGGCCGAGGTGAAGATTCTGCTTTCGAACTACCAGGCCGAGTATGGGCGCATGTCCGGGGCGAACGTGCAGATCGTCACCAAATCAGGCACGCGCGATTTCCATGGGCTGGGCTCTTACTTCAAGCGCCACGAACAGTTCAATGCCAACAATTTCTTCAACAACCGGCTGGGGGCGTCGAAGCCACGCTACCGGTTCAACACGTGGAATTACAACGTCGGCGGTCCGGTGTATATTCCGGGCAAGTTCAACCGCAATCGCGACAAGGTGTTCTTCTTCTTTTCGCAGGAATACTGGCCGCTGAAAGTGAGCCGGCCGATCGCGCAGATCACGGTGCCCACGGAACTGGAGCGGGCGGGCGATTTCTCGCAATCGCTCGATCTGAACAACCGGCTCATCGCCATTCGCGATCCGAATGCGGGCGCGGCGTTTCCGGGCAACCGGATTCCGGCTTCGCGACTGGAGGCCAGCGGCGTAGCGCTATTGAAGTTCTTCCCGGCCCCGAACTTTTTCGACCGCGGCATTTCGGCGGGCCGATACAACTACGTATTCCAGACGGACAACAATACACCGCAGCGCACGGAAACGTTGAAACTCGACTACAACATCAACTCGAACAATCTGCTGTTCGGCAACTACACGCAGTATTCGGATGTACAGGAAGGCGCCATCGGCATTCCGTCTTCGGGCGGCACGAACTGGCCACAGATGCGCAAGACATTCGACAATCAAGGCAAATCCGGGATCTTTCGTTACCAGCGTATCTTCTCGCCGACGCTGATTAACGAACTCACGGTGGGTGTCATCCGCCGACCGGCGAACGACAAGGTAGATGATGCGGAAGTGCAGCGCAATCTGCGGGACACGGTGGGATACCGGATTCCGCAGTTCAATCCGGCGGGGAATCCGTTGGGCGTGATTCCGAATGCGACGTTTGGAGGCGTGAACCAGCCGGCGAATCTGCTCATCGAGGGCCGCTTCCCGCTGGTGACAACGCATGATTCGTTTAGCGTGACCAACAACGTCACCAAAACGCTGACGTCGCACACGGTGAAGGCCGGCATCTATGTGGACCGCATTTGGCGCAATGCGGCCAATGCCGTGAACTTTAACGGAAATATCGACTTTGGACGGAACGTGAATAATCCGCTCGACAGCGGGTATGCCTATTCCAATGCGGCACTCGGGGTGTTCAACTCCTATACGGAAGCCTCGAACCGGCCATTCCTGCACTTCCGCTTGAGTAACATCGAGTGGTTCGCGCAGGATAACTGGAAGGTGAGCCGCCGCCTGACGTTCGATTACGGAATACGGTTCGCGCTGGTGATGCCGCTGTTTGAGAAGGATAATCTGGTTTCGGCATTCGCGCCGTCGCGCTACGATGCATCGAAAGCTGTTCGCCTGCTGGAACCGCGCCGCGTCAACGGAGTG
>CALFYN010000750.1 GCA_937952345.1 uncultured Acidobacteriota bacterium | reverse complement strand
GATTTCGACATGCCTAGGCACCGCTTCGGCGTGCCCGGTCTGGGGATTCTCCCAACGCGAGTGCTCTTTGCCGTCGCTGCGCAGGACACACCCGTGATGGCGAAGATGCCGGAGCAACTTCTCCCGATTCATCCGACGATGACAACTTCCTGCTTGGCTTCCGGAGGCAATGCGCGCAGGGACTCTTCCCTGCGGTGTTCGAGGATCAATTGAATCGCCTGGCGGAGATTGGCGAGACATTCCTCGCGAGTGACACCTTGCCCATTAGCGCCGGGCACTTCAGCGCAATAGGAGACAAACCAAGGGCCGTCCTGTTCCACGACCGCAGTGAACTCATTGCGCATACCAATAGTCTAGCGCCGTGTGCGCTAAGAGGCCAGACGCAATGCTTGTTGGACTTCGGCCGGAAGATTGAGCCGCTGGAACATGTGGGAGGGGTAGACGTAGTCCCCACCGGACTCGTCAACGACACGGATGAGATCGTTGGCTTCGGCGTCTGCATCGTCGATGACTGCGTAGAGCTTCATGACTTCGAGCGCAGCCTCGAAACCAACGTTGCGTACACAGACGGCATATTGGGTTGACTTCAGTTGTCGCCTCGGCATGTTCCATCCATGAGAAGCTTGATCTTCGAAGAACACTATCGAGGATTCTAACAGGAGGCATAATCTGCTGTGCCTGACAGCGACTTCTCTTGGGAGAAGACCGGACGGAGCGCACTCGTGTTGGGGAAGACGGATTGGGATCGCCGACTGGAGAATCGGACGTGTCTCAGCGGGGTGCACGAAGCCCCATTCGCTGCAGCAAACTCAGAAAGCGCGGGTCCGCCCGCAAGAACGCATGACGCTGGACACGCGGCTCCACACCCATGTAGGCCATCGCGTTGGTGTGCTGGCGGAATCCCTCTTCCTGGGCCTGAAAATAGCAGTCCCAATCTTCGAGGCCGAGGCAGACCTCGCCTCGGGCGTGCGGGGTCACATACCGCTCGCGCGCCAGGGCGTCGAGAGTGCCGATGATCCTGCGTGCCTCGGCTTGGCGGCCGGCCATCGCATACACCCTGCCCAGACGGGCCAAGAGCGCGGGACTGTCACCATGCACCTCCTTGGCATGCTCCAGCACCTGGATGGCCTCGGCCAGGCGTCCGGTGAGGGCGAGCGAATCACCCAGCCTCCACAACGCCCACATGAACTTCGGATCCACCGACAGCACACGGCGAAAGACGGCCGTTGCTGCCTCCTCGCGCCCCGCGAACTGGTAGATCCAACCGGTCTGCGTCTGTGTGATGAGGGAAAGTGGATCGAGGTCGCGAGCGCGCTCCACGTCCGCCACTGCTTCGTCGAAACGGTAGTGAATCACGAGCCACGATGCACGCCAGACGCGCGCCGATGCGTAGCTGGGGTTCAATTCCAAGGCGCGATCCAATTCCAGCTTGGCGGCATCCCAGTCCCAGTTGTACATTCGCGCGAAGCCCAGGGCGGCGTGAGCCTCAGCGTTTAGCTCGTCGATTTCGATGGCCCTGTTGGCGGCTCCGATCGCCAATGGACGATATTCCACGGGAGAGCGGCCGACGGCGACCGTTCCAAACTGGTTGTAGCAGTCGGCGAGGGCAGCATAGGCGGCAGCGTAGGCGGGATCCTGATCGATGGCTGCACGGAAGAAGGACATCGCGCGTTCGATATCGCCGTCGGTTCGCTTCGACCAGTAGTATCGCCCCCTCACGTAGTTCTCGAAGGCTTCGCGGCTCGCGGTGCCCCCTCTGGCGAGCCGCGCTTCCTCGGCCGCTGAAACGCGCTGCCGCAGCACTTGTGCCACCGCTCGGACGGCCTCACGATGCAGTGCGGGCATCGCAGACACATCGGCATCAAAGCTGTTTACCCACAATCGCTCGCCGTTGGCGGTCCGGATGAGTTGCAGGCGTACCCGCAACTTGCCGTTTTCGCGTGCTGCGCTGCCTTCCACAACGAGATCGGCGGTCAACTCGCGCCCCACTTGCTGGGCGCTCTTCGCCACCCCCTTGTACTGTTGGGCTGTTGCCGTGGAGATCACGCGCAGTGAACGCAAGGTCGCGAGGTTCGAGGCAAGCGTGTCCCGCACTGTATCGAGCAGTGGCTCCTGTGCCATGTCGCCCGTGAGGTTCTTTAGCGGCAGCACCACTGCCCGCTGCGTTCTTGGCTCGCGGCCACCGAGCCAGAAGAGAAGAACAACGATAGCCAACACGACCGGAGCCCAAAGCCACTTGATCCTGCGTGCCGGCTGCTTCCAGCGCGCCAGTTCCGCGGCCAGTTCGCGAGCGCTCTGCGGCCGCCTTCCCGGATCCTTCTCGAGAAGCCGGAGGATGATGCGCTCCAGGGCACGGGGCAGCGAAGGGTTCAATTTCCGCGGTGGGGCAGGAGGCGCGTGGAGAATCGCCTCGCGGAGTTCCGGCCACGCATTTCCCTGGAACGGAAGCACTCCCGTCGCGGAGTGATACAAAGTGGTCCCAAGCGCGAAGAGGTCGCTGCGGGCGTCCAGTTGCTCGCATTGAATCTGCTCCGGCGACATGTATGCGGCTGTCCCTGGCAAGACCCCGGTGCGAGTGATCGTCACTCCGGCGGAGGACTCCTGCGCCGGCGAATCCTGCTCGGGTTCTCCCATGGGCTTGGCGACGCCGAAATCGAGGATTTTCACGGTACCGCTGGAGGTGAGGAAGATATTTGCGGGTTTGACGTCGCGATGGATGATCCTCTTGGCATGGGCGGCATCGAGAGCGGCCGCTGCCTGGGACGCGATATCCGTAAGTTCCCGGGCGGTCAAAGGTCCGTCTGCCAACCGGGCCTTTAACGTGCTGCCTTGCAAGAGCTCCATCACGAGATAGGGCTGGCCCTCATGTTCGCCGATGTCGTAAATCGCGCAGATATTGGGATGATTGAGCGAGGAAGCGGCCCGCGCCTCACGCTGGAAACGATCCAAGGCCTCGGGATCCTGTGACAATCGATGGGGCAGGAACTTGAGTGCGACATCGCGTCCGAGCCGCCGGTCAACAGCCCGGTATACCTCACCCATCCCACCGGAGCCCAGTGTTTCGAGGACTTCGTAGGGACCGACTACGCTGCCCGGTGCGAATCCCGGACTCTCCCCAAGCCAGTCGCCGGACCGGGCCGCAAGGAAAACGGCGGGGGTCTCGAGGAATCGGTCGGCGGAGGCTCGCAGGCTCAGCAGGCGCTCGACTTCCTGGCGTAGCGCCGGATCCCCGGCACACTCCTTGTCGAGCAACCTGGAGCAATCTTCCGGGGCAAGTGTCTCGGCGGTCTCCAGCAGTTGTTCGACCCACACACGCTGTTCACCGCTCATACGCGCTCCGAGCCAGTGCTCAACTCGCGCAGCAGCCAGAACTTGGCGAGCTTCCAGTCGCGCATCACGCTTTCCGGCGAGATCTTCAGTGTTTCCGCGGTTTCCTCCACGGTCAGGCCACCAAAGAAGCGGAGTTCGACCACCTCTGCCTTGCGCGGATCGCTACGGGCCAGCGCGTCCAACGCGGCATCGATGGCAAGGATGTCGGTTGTGATGGCCGGCGAAACCGCGATGGCCGCATCGAGCGGAACGGGCTGACCGCCCCCGCCGCGCTTTGCCGAGCGGCGGGCGCGCGCGCCGTCCACCAGGATCTGCCGCATGAGACGCGCACAGATCGCATAGAAATGCGTTCGGCCGCTCCAGTTCACGCGGTCCGCCCCGATGAGACGAACGAAGACCTCATTGATTACGGCCGTTGTCTGGAGCTGTGAGTTTTGGCGCTCTCGTGCGAGGTATGCCCGGGCCGTTCGACGCAATTCACCTTCGACGAGCGGAACCAAACGCTCCAGCGCCATACTGTCGCCCATGGCCCAGGCAGTCAATAGCTCCGTGACGCTTTCACCGCGGGCCGATTCCATAAGGAGGAAGTATACGCGATTTTTTTTACTGTCGTTACAGCAAATCTTCCCGGTTTCCGCAAGTGATAAACAGGGAGGATTTCATGCACCGAATGCCCATACTAACAACGGCGCTACTGGCTGCCGCTTTCGCTCAGGAACAAACGCCAGTGACCCTGCTTGTGGATGTCGAAAATGCCGTGCAATACCGCTCGGACATTGCCGAGCCGGGACGTCGCGGCGCAGACTCGACGGTCACGACCGCGGGTGCGGCGCGCGCCTTCACGGATGTGCTGTTCATTGGGGATATCGTAGCCGTCAACGGCAAGCCCGCGCGCGGGCTGTGGACCAGCCGCCAATATCTGATGAACTTCAACCCTAACCCTGCGCCTGGCTTTGCCGTGGCTGACGTTACCAGGGGCACCATCGCGGAATGCAAATGGGAATTTCTGGACGCGGACGGGCGCTTCATCGGGGCGCTTTCCGACAGCGGGCTGCTACCGCACGCTGTGACGGGCGGCGCGGGCATATTTTACGGCACCCGTGGACAGATGGTCGGCGGCGGCACACCGCCCAATCCCCGTGCTATCCGCGTTGCGTCCATGAGTGAGGATCCGGGACTGCGCCGGACATTGGGAGGCGGCACAAGCCGGATCCTGTTTCAGATTGTTCCGCTGTATCGGCCCACAGTGCAGGGTGTTTACCACGCCGACTTTTCCCCGGTCACGGCGGAGAACCCAGCGAGGGCGGGGGAAACGCTGATGATCCGCGCCTCCGGGCTTGGCCCGCTGGCGCCGGGCACAACGCCTCCCGGTATCGATGCCTTTCCGGAGCCGCCGGCGGAGGTGAACTCACCAGTCGAAGCCACGATCGGTGGTCGCGCCGCTCTGGTGGTCAGCAAAGTCGGCTGGCCTGGGGAAAAGGACTCCTACCGTGTGGACATCATGGTTCCGGGAGGAGTCGCGCCCGGAGCAACCGCTCTTCAACTCACTGTCGGATGGATCCCCGGGCCGACGGCGAACATACCGGTTCGTTGAGTTCCACTGGAAGGCACCGTACCAACAAATTCAGGCCAGGAAGCCGAGGTTCGCCGTTGGAAAATTGCCGATGTTGGCAAGCACCGAGGGGAGTGCCGCGGGGGGGACTCCGAACCAGGTGGCGAGCGTTGCGCCGTATTGATCGAGCGATGTCGTGGGCACCCAGACGCCGCGGCCGCTGGCGTCATCCGGTGAATTGATGGCGACGGTGGGGAAGCGGCCGTACATCTGGCCGCCTTTGACCGCGCCTCCGACGACGAAATGATGGCTGCCCCAGCCGTGGTCGGAGCCGGCTCCGGAACTGGGGTTGAGCGTGCGGCCGAATTCGCTTTCGGTGAACGTGGTCACCTGATCGGCGACGCCGAGCTCCTCGGTGGCGCGATAGAATGCGCCGATGGCGGGGCCGAGTTGGCTGAGCAGGCCATCCTGCGAGGCGATCTGGTTGATGTGCGTGTCCCAGCCTCCGATGGAGGCGAAGAAGACCTGGCGCGTGACGCCGAATTGCGTGCGGGCGCGGATGAGGCGCGCGATCTGTTCCATCTGGCGGCCGATGCCGGTGGTGGGGAACGTGGTAGCCAGCGGCGCGCTGCCGGACAGAACGCTGGTGAGAAGGCCGGAGATGCGGAGGCCTTCGGCGGTAATCTGGCTGCCGGATTGCACGAGGATATAGCCCTGGTCGCTCGATAGCATTTCCTGATATGCCCTGAGGCGGGCCTGCTGCACGGGTGTGTTATTGAAGCCGGCAAGGCTGGGGGGCGCGCCGGGGTTGATCAGCGCGGGCTTCGTCTCTTTGCCGCGAAGGAAGATGGTGTTGCCGGCGAGGGAAACGGTGCTGTACGTTTTGTTCGTATTGGCCGCGGCGAGGCTGTCG
>CALFYN010000749.1 GCA_937952345.1 uncultured Acidobacteriota bacterium | reverse complement strand
CCGGTAATCCGGCACCCGTCGGACCAGTCGCACCAGCGGGGCCGGTGACGCCGTTAGCTCCCGTGGGACCGGTAGCGCCCGGTAATCCGGCACCCGTCGGACCAGTCGCACCAGCGGGGCCGGTGACGCCGTTGGCTCCCGTGGGACCGGTAGCGCCCGTGGTTCCGGCACCCGTCGGGCCAGTCGCGCCTGCAGGGCCGGTGACGCCCGGGATGCCTTGCGGACCAGTCGCTCCAGTCGAGCCAGCGGAGCCCGTAGCCCCATTCGCACCTGTCGGTCCGGTTGCCCCCGTTGCGCCCGGCGCCCCCGAAGAAGCCAGCGTGATGTCCAACACCGCGGAGTTGCTGGTTGCTGTGTTTTCCTTGCTGTCCACTACAATCGTTGTCGTCGGTTGTGCCGCGCTCGGCGCCAGCACAAAACCATTGTTCGTTGCCGGGAAGTCGATCCAGTTCTTCACCGCGTTCGTCACATCCACCGCCACCCACTGCCCGGCAGTGCCAGTTGGAACCGCAGTGGCAACGGACGTTCCCGCCGCGGGTGCTGTGCCGCTGGTAACCGTGCTCTCCGTCCACGCCGAAGATGCCACGGAAATATCAATGCTGCCGGCGATGTTCACCCGGTTCACAAAGATGTACAGCACTGCCTTGTTCACCATCGAGCCCGTTGTTCCCGCGGGAACCGCGGCCGATGCGTCGAAGCGGATCAGCGCTGTATTGCCGCCACCGATGTTGAGGTTTGTCAGGGATCCAAAGTTATTCGCGGGAAAAGCTGTGTTGGTGTGGGCGTCGGCGCTGACAGGAGCCGTGGCCCCTTGAAGCTGCATGGACACCATCACTGCCGCCGCTAGAAAACACGAGAGTTTTCCATTACGTGTCAAGTGAGTGTTCCTCCGTTTTCGTCTACCGGGACTGCACAGAATGCAGGCACACGAATTTCACACCATGCGCCCCTCTGTTCGCATCAGTATCGGTGAAAATAGGGAGGTAAGTCAAATAAATATGGTGAAGATCGTCAAACGATGTTCACTTTCGAACCTGGCCTAGGAGTTCCAGTATCCTCTTCAGGATTTTCGGCGCCGCCTCCTGCTCCAGGTTGTTCGTGCCCAGCCACGTCTCGTATCCGCCCAGCGCGTAGTGCCGCGGCGTCGGCAGGTAACCATAGTGCCCGTTGGCCAGTTCGATTGTGAACGTGGTGGGCATGGGGCTTAGCTCCTTGATCGACAGCCCAATCTCGGTGAAAGTCTCACATGGAATGGCGGCGATGCCCAACTCGCCGATCCGTACCGCCTGCAACACCAGATCGGCCGTCTCTGGCCCTTGTTGCAGCCGCATCGCCCGCTCCGCGTAGGCCTTTGCGTTGCGCGGAAGCTTCTTCTCGTCCGGCTCCTGCAATGCTGCTTGGGCAAACCGCATCTGTTCCGCCGTGGGCCGCCGGTAGCGCAGCCGTAGCTCTGATTGCGCCATGCGAATCGGCGCCTCCGTCCGGTACTGCATCTTCCCCGCTGCCTCCACGGCATGGTCTGCCAGCTTTCCCGCCACCTCGCGGATTCGCTGGAACGGCTCCATCCGTGGCCGTGAATGCAGGAAGTCGATATTGTTTACATCGCCACTGGTTCCGTTGGTGAGCATCGCCACAAACGGTTGCCCCGGAGCCAGCTTTTCCCCCACTAATTTCGAGAATTCCCCAAAGTAATCGGCTGAAACCATGCTGCCCCCAATGCCGCCCACATAGTGCAGCGAGTAGTTGGCCAGCAGCGCCAGCGGCTTTCCATCGGCGGTCTGCAGCGACACGATGGAAAAACCCGGATCCGTGGGGCCCGCCGGGTGAATCAGATCTTTCGAACCCGCCGGTGGATTCATGCGCGCAATATCCGTGGTCTGTCCGAACGGATCCGGCGGAATGCTGCCCGGTTTCATGAACCAGCGCCGGTTGAACAACTCATCGGGAACCGGAATCACCATCCAACCCATGCGCGCCGGCGCCAGGCGGCTGTTCGCCTGCCCGATGGCCTCCGCCGTCTGCGTCACCAGGCGCTCCACATAACGCTCCTCCACCGCATTCCCCGCATCGGCGCGCGACGGCGGAGCCGAGTGCGTGTGCGTGGCCGAAATCAGCATGCGCGTCGCGGGAATGCCGGTCCGCTTCGATGCCAGAGCTTTTGCCCGATCCAACTCCTCGCGCTTCACGTAACAACTGTCCACCAGCGCAATGGCGATCTTCGTCGCGCCGTCATCCAAGACAATTGCCCGCACATGCAGTGGATCGTGCGCCTCCTTCGACATCGTGATGCCGAAATTGCCGATCAGCCGCACCGGCCATTCCACCGGGGTGATGTCCACCGCCGCCGCGCCCGCGCGCAACGCCGCCATCGCATCCATGGACAACAGAGCTAGCAAAAGGAGCATTCGCATGACTGCCATGGTACACGACGCGCAAATCCACTACCATGTCCCCAGGAGGCATTCTTCATGCAACGCCGCAAATTCGTGGCCGCCGCCGCACTCTCCTCTGCCGCGCATGCCGCTCCCCCCGCCAAGCCCGCCATCGATGGAGGCATTCCCGTCCGCTCCACACCGCTTCGCGCCGGGTATTGGGGATCGCAATACTACGACGAAAAAGAGCGCGCTGAACTGCTCGATGTCCTCGAAGCGCAGTCGCCCTTCCGCTGGTACGGGACTCGTCCACCCACAAAAGTGCTGCAGTTCGAAAAAGAATTCGCCGCGCGCATGCAGACCAAATACGCGCTCGCGGTGACCTCCGGCACGGCGGCGCTGCAATGCGCCATGGCCGCCCTCGAAATCGGGCCCGGCGATGAAGTCATCCTCCCCGCCTGGACGTGGCATTCCTGCTTCAACGCCGTCGTGCTCGCGGGGGCCTTGCCCGTTTGCGTCGAAATCGACGAGACGTTCAACATCGACCCCAACGAAATAGAAAAGCACATCACGCCGCACACCAAGGTGATCCTCGCCGTGCACCTGCAAGGCAACCCCTGTCATATCGACCGCGTCCTTGCCATCGCCAAGAAGCACAAACTGCGTGTCCTCGAAGACTGCGCCCAGAGCGTCGGCGCGTCCTACAAGGGCAAGCCGCTCGGCTCCATGGGCGACATCGGAATCTACAGCCTGCAATTGAACAAGACCATCACCGCCGGCGAAGGGGGCGCCGTTGTGACCAACGACCCCGCGCTCTTCGAACGAGCCTCCCGATTCCACGATCTCGGCGGATTCCGCGCTCCCCATCAGCAGTTCACCGGCGAAGCGCGCCTCGATTGGTTCTTCGGCACCAACTTCCGCCTCAACGAATTCTCCGGCGGTGTGCTGCTCGCGCAGACGCGCAAGCTCGATCGCATCGTCTCCGCCGTGCGCGCCAATGCCCGCCTCGTCTACGCCGGCATCCGCGATCTGCCCAACTTGAAATACCGCACCCTCCCCGATCCGCAGGGCGAACTCGGCACCGGCGTGTTTATGGACTTCGGCACCAAGGAACGCTGCGACCGGTTCCTCGCCGCCATGAAAGCCGAAAATGTCCCGGCCGCGAAACCCGGTGGCTCGGTCATTCTCCCCACTCTGCCGCACGTCATCGCCAAGAAGACGATTCATCCCAACTGGCCCAGCTTCCAATCGCCGCGCGGCAAAGCGATTCGCTACGGCCCCGATACCTGCCCGCGCACCATCGATATCCTCGGCCGCTTCGGCGGCGTGTTGATGGATCCGAAATACTCGCGCAAGGACATCGATGACATCATCGCGGCACTACGCAAGGTCATCCCGTCGGTCGCCTGAGCCCATCCTTCACTTCAGCCAGCGCATCATGCGCCGCTTCCCGTCGCGCAGATATCCTTCCATCCGCGCCGGATCGCCGCCGATTTCAAAGATGAGAAACCCGCGGTAATCCAGGCCATCGAGCAGTGCATACAGCCGGTCGTAATCGACAAACCCCGTTCCCAGCGGTTTGTGCTCCTTCCACGTCTCCGGCTCAATGTCGTGGATGTGAAAATGAAACACCTTCGGCCCCAATGCCTCCACAATCGACAGCGTGGTGTCGTTGTAGGCGCGGATGCCTTCCGGCGTTCCCTGCTTGTCCGGTGGAACCTTGGCCAGCAATTCCTTGTATTTCCCTTGATGGCCGACGTCAATGGTTGCGCCCACCGCCGGATGATTCACTTCCCGCACCAGGCGCACGAATCCGGCCACCGATAGCGGATACCCGGTCTCCAATCCGATGCGCATCCCATGCCCGCGCGCACGATCGCCCCACTTGCGGATCTGCTCCACCATGCGCGGCCACTCTTCTTCCTCTGTGAATCCTTTGCCCGGTTTCGGATGCAGCACCGCCATCTCCGCGCCGAAATAGGCTGAGCCGTCGATCGCTTCGTCCACCGTGCGAACGGCCTCCGCGGCAACACCCGCATCTTTGGCGAAATACTCCAGTCCGGGGTATGGCAGGTGCGACGTGATGTGCGCCACGCCTTGCAGCGCAGCCTTCATCTCGCGCTTCTCCCCATCGTGCAACTCCGCGAAGCGAAATCCGGGAAATTTACCGGCCGTGGCTTGCGGTACGCCCATCGCCTGAATCTCAATCACCGGAAAGCCGATCTCGCGCAACAACCGCACTGCCTCTGCAAAGCTGTACCCGGTGATCGCCGTATTCGCACCCAGTTGCGCCGCCCGCAACGGCTTGCCCAGCGCCACCGCCGCGCCTGATAATTGCACAAACGTTCGCCGCAGCATCCTACCGCTTCACTGCCTTGCGTGTGTTGCTCAGCACTCCACGCAGCGACTCATAGGGAAGGTCCGCGATGATCGGCCGGATCATCCGCCCCATTCCAAACGGAATATCGCGCGACAACGACACCGACGTGCATTCCACAAACACCCCGCCATCGGCCTCCAGGAAGCGCCAAAAGCTGTCCAGCCGCCACACAAATCCATTCCCCGTTCCCTGCGGGTTCTGCTCCTCACGATCCGAACCGGCATGCTCCACCTCAGACACTTTCACCGACCGTGAAACGCTCTCCCACTTCTTCGGGTCCACCTGCTTGTAGCGCACCTTGTGCTCGGTCTCCAACACTACCGTCACAATTTTCTTCTTCAACAGCCGCAGCCGGACTAAGAAATCATTGCCGTCATGGCTGAGCGTTTTCGAGTCCATTACTTCCGGTGCATAGTAGCGTTTGTGCTGATCGTAGTTCTGCACCACACTCAGCACCTGGCTGACGGTTACGCCGGGGATAAACACCGCGCCTTCGTAATGATGGATCAGACCATGCGGCGGTTCATTCTGCGGACGCCGCTCCTCCACAAACAACTCTCCACCTTTCACGCGCTGCCGCAAGCCATCGGCCCGGTCGATCAGTAGAAAGTTGTCCCGCCGCTCCAGACGCTTCTCCAGAGTCTGCAGATAGTTGAGATAGAACTGGTCTGTGGTCGGTTGCAGCGACGCTGCAAACACCTGGCCGCCGAAAAACAGAATCGTAGTCAGTCGCAGCATCCCTTCCTCCATTCTATCCTCCGATTGCTGACAAAATAACAGACATGCTGCGTAGAGACCTGTTGCGGATCCTGGCTGCGTCGCCATCCGGCGCCACGCTGCTGCGTTCCCAGGACCGCATCGAACCCATCGCCATACAATCCGGCGACGTCACCCCCGGCCGCGCCATCGTCTGGACTCGCACCGCCGCACCAGGCCGCATGTCCGTCCGCTATCGCACCTCGGAAAAAGGACCAGCGGCAACCATCGATGGGCCGCCGCTCACCGCCGCCAGCGACTTCACCGGCCGCGTCGAACTCGCCGG
>CALFYN010000748.1 GCA_937952345.1 uncultured Acidobacteriota bacterium | reverse complement strand
TGATCAACAACATCAAGGATCGGCTGCCGCGCATCCGGCAACTGCTTCCGCCGGGAGTGTCGCTGGATATCGTGCAAGACCAGTCGCGGTATATCGAAGCGGCATTTCACGAGGTACGGCTGCACCTGATTCTGGGGAGCATTCTGGCGTCGCTGGTGGTGCTGGTGTTCATGCGCAACTGGCGGGCGACGGTGATTGCGGCGGTGGCTATCCCCGCCTCCATCATTGCCACGTTCGGGGTGATGTACTGGCTCAATTTCACGCTGAACAATATCACCATGCTGGCGCTGGTGCTGATGGTTGGGGTGGTGATAGACGATGCCATTGTCGTGCTGGAGAATATCTTCCGCTTTATTGAGGAAAAGAACCTGCCGCCGATGATGGCGGCGGTGGAAGCGACGCGGGATATCGGGCTGGCGGTGATGGCTACGACATTAAGCCTGGTTGTGATCTTCCTCCCTGTGTCGTTCATGTCGAGCATCTCGGGGCGCTTTCTGTTCAGCTTCGGAGTGACCGCCGCGGCGGCGATCCTCGTCTCGCTGCTGGTGAGCTTCTCGCTGACGCCAATGATGAGCTCGCGGATGCTGAGCGTGAAGCACAAGGATGCGCCCGATGTCGCCGATTCGCGCCGCGGCTTCTACGGTTGGGTGGATGGCGTCTACATGACGATGCTCACATGGTCGATGCGGCATCGCTTCGCGGTGGCCGGCCTGGCGATCGTAGTGATGGCATCGTGCGTTCCGCTGTACAAGATGGTGCGGCAGGAATACATTCCCACCAACGTCGACGAAGGCGAGTTCGAGATGTCCGTGATCGCTCCGGAAGGCGCGAGCCTTGCCTCGATGGAGAAGGTGATTGAGAAAGTGGAAGAAGAGCTGTTCTCCTTGCCTGGCGTGGAGCACGTGCTGGTGACCACGGGGGCGAGCTATCTGGGAACGGTGAATGTCTCGCAGTTGTTCGTGCGCATCGCGAACATCGAGGACCGTGTTTTTTCGCTGCCACGGCTGTGGAAGAAGACGCTGGAAGGCAAGCCGATGGAGGCCTTTCAGGGGATCTACACGCAGCGGGACGTGATGACGGCGATCCGCGCCCGGATGAAGGCGTATCCGGACCTGCGCGCCACGGTGCGCAATGCACAGTCGATGAGCCAGGGTTCGGCGCCGGTGGATATCGACTTCAGCATCCGGGGGCCGGAACTCGAAGCGCTCAGCTCCTATAGTGAAAAGCTGCGCCAGGCGGCAGCGCAGGTTCCAGGGCTGGTGGATGTGGATACGACGCTGCGCATGACCAAGCCGGAGTTGCGCGTGACCATCGACCGTGATCGCGCGGCGGATCTAGGCGTCGACGCGGCGGATATCGCCAATTCGCTGCGGCTGATGGTGGGTGGCGATGACGAAGTGTCGCGCTTTCGCGACGACAAACTGGCCGAGGACTATGATGTTGAAGTGCGGCTGACGGGAGTGGACCGGCAGGATGCCCGTTCCGTGGCGCGGCTCTACGTGCCGGCGCGCAACGGAGAGATGGTGCGCATCGACAACGTGGTGCGGCTGAGCGAAGGCTTCGCTCCCTACCGGATTGAAGGACTGGACCGCCAGAGGCAGGTTGCAATCCGCGCCAACATCGCTCCCGGGTATGCTTTGGCGGACCGGCTGGCGGAGATGTTCCGGGAGGCGGAGAAGCTGAATCTTCCGGTGGCCTACTCGACGATGGTGATCGGGCGCGGGCGCGAATTTGAGCGTACGTTCGGCGAATTTCTGATGGCGTTCCTGCTGTCGGTGGTGTTCATGTACATGATCCTGGCCTCGCAGTTTGAAAGCCTGGTGCATCCGGTGACCATTCTGCTGAGCCTGCCGCTGGCCGTGCCGTTCGGTTTCTACTCGCTGTACCTGTTCCGCGACACGCTGAATTTATACAGCGCCCTGGGAATTCTGGTGCTGTTCGGAGTGGTGAAGAAGAACTCCATTCTGCAAATCGACCATACGAACAATTTGCGGCGGGAAGGATTGCCGCGCCTGGAGGCGATTCTGCAAGCCAACCGGGACCGGCTGCGGCCGATCCTGATGACGACGTTAACGCTGGTGGCGGGCATGATGCCGCTCGCGCTGGGCGCGGGTCCGGGTGCGGAAGAACGCCGCTCGATCGCGATTGTCGTCATTGGGGGACAGAGTTTGTCGTTGCTGTTGACGCTGCTGGTTACGCCGGTGGCGTATTCCATCTTTGATGACCTGGGGTCGCTGGTCAGCCGCCGGAGGCGCGTCGAGGCTCCTGCCGCGGGCGATTAGGCGGAACGAGGCTGCGCACTTCGGCGGGCGTCAATTCCCGCCATTTCCCGATTTCCAATTCTCCGATGCCGATATCGCCGATGGCGGTGCGCACCAATTTGCGCACGCGGCTGCCGACGGCTTCCAGCATGCGCCGCACCTGGCGGTTACGCCCTTCGGTGATCGTCAATTCGAGAAACGTGCTTTTCTCGCGGCCGCGTACGCGCTTGACGATGGCGGGGCGCGTCATGCCGTCGCTCAGTTCGACACCGTTTCTGAGCTGCTCCAATTGCTCATCCGACAGGATGCCGGCCGCTTTCAACAGGTATGTTTTCGCGACTTTGTACTCCGGATTCATGATCTGCTCGGCGAACTGCGTATCGTTGGTGAGGATGAGCAAGCCGCTGGTGTCGAGGTCGAGCCGGCCGACGGGAACGACGTGCGGCGCATTTTGCAGGAGGTCGTAGACGGTTGGCCTGCCTTCGGGGTCTTTATAAGTGGTGAGGTAGCCTTTGGGTTTGTAGAGCAGCAGGTACACGTGGCTGGCCTTGCGTAGCGGCGCGCCGTCCAGGGTCACCTTGTCGCGTTGCAGGTCCACCCAGTGGTCAGGAGTCTGAATGATTTTGCCATTGACGGCGACGCGGCCGGCTCCAATCCAGCTGCGGGCTTCGGTGCGGGAACCCGCGCCGGCTTTGGAAAGAACGCGGTCGAGCGTTTTCAGGGGGCGCCTGGCGGCGGGCTTGCGTGTATTCGGGTGTTTCATCGGTTATCGCATGCGAATCCAAAATCGGACAGTTCGGCGCTTTAACAAAAATTCCCCTTCAATTGTTCCGCGGAGTGCGTATAATAAGGCAGCGTCCAAATTCAGTTGGTCTATAGAAGACGGAGGTTCCCCCGTGCCTCATCGTATTCGTCTGCTCTGTCAGGCAATTACTGCTCTCTTCCTGGTTTCCTTTATTCTCCTATTTGGAAACGTCGTCAATCCACCCGTAGCGAAAACCGGCGCCCCTGGCGATGGGACGTGCGCCGAATGCCATGTGGGCACACCCAACAATCCCGGTGCAGTGCTGATCGACTTCGGCCAACTGGCCTACACCCCCGGCAAGAAGCAGAGGATCGGCGTGCACATCCTGGCCAGCCTTACTCCCGTGCTGACGGGGTTTCAACTGACGGCGCGGCTCGCATCCGATGAAACGCAGCAGGCCGGGCATTTCGAAGCCAGCGGTGTCACTGGTATCCAGGTTCAGAACGGGATCGAGTACGTGACGCAGGTGGCGGTTTCGGGCACCCAGATCTATACGTTCGATTGGACGCCGCCCACCAATGGCGCCGGCAACGTGAAGTTCTATGTCGCGGCGGTGACGGGTACGGGCAATGGCATCCCCGACCCTAACCTGTACACGAACTCCTACACACTGCCGCCCGCGCAGCGCGATCTGACGGGCGGGTACCGCTGGGTGAGCTTCGATTATCCAGGGGCTATGAGTACACGCGCGATGGGCATCAGCGAAAGCGGCAGCATCACCGGCGCCTACTTTCTCGCTGACAACCGCGCGCGCGGATTCGTGCGCGATTCCAACGGCGGATTCACTTCGTTTACCGTGCCGGGCGCGAAGGACACAATGCCCCGAGATATCAACAGCGGCGGGCAGATCGTGGGCACGTACATCGACGGCAACGACATTCCCCATGGCTTCATCCGTTCGCAGAACGGTACGTTCACGACGTTCGACGTGCCAGGGGCGACGTCAACGACGCTTGCCGGAGTCAACGACACTTCCGTGGTTACCGGCAGTTACACCGACGTGGGAGGGAAGACCCACGGACTGTCGCAGGTGACGCCTCCGAACTTCCAATTCTTCGATGTGCATTCCAGCGTGTCCACATACTCCACCGGCGTGTCGCATAGCGGCGCCATGATTGGTGGATTCAACAGCGGGTCTGTGTTTTATCGGGCGGCGAATGGGAAAATCTCGGGCGCATCGATGTGCGAAGCCGTCAACTTTCGCGGAGTGAATTACGCATTGCGTGTGAACGACAGCGGAGACATCGTGGGGGTATGCAGCATCGGCCAATTGGGCGGCTCGACGAACGTCAGTCTGATCGGCGCGGAAAACGGCCGGTTCCTGCGCCTCAGCAACGGCACCACCGATTTCGTGGATATCAACAATAGCGGCCAGGTGGCGGCGCATGATGCGGCGCATGGTCTGCTGCTGACACCGTGCCTGGTAAGTCCGGTGACGCTGAATCTCACCGCCCCCGCGACGGGTGGCACGCAGACGCTGAGCACATCCTCGCAACAGCCGGATTGCCGGGCCAACGCCATCAGCGAGTCGAACTGGATCACGGTGGGCCCGCCGCAGACCGGCCCCATCACTCTTACGGTGGCGGAGAATACAACCGGAGTGGCGCGGACGGGCACGATTTGGGTGGCCGGATTCACGGTCAACGTCACGCAGCAGGCGGGGGCGTGTGACTTTCTGATTGCCGGAACCTCGGCGGTGGGGGCGGAGGGAGGCTCCGTCACGCTGACTCTGACGGGGCCGCAGAACTGCGCCTGGAATCCGCGTTCTTCGGGGGATTGGGTGACATTCTCCACCACCAGTGGATCAGGGAACGGGACGCTGGTGGCGAATTTCACGGCGAACTTCGGGGCATTCACGAGAAGCACCGTGATCACGATCGGCACCACGCAGTACGTCATCAATCAGGCGGGAGCGGCGGGTTGCGCATACACGGTGACGCCGTTGAGCGTGAACATGCCGTCCAGCGGAGGGGCGACGGTGATCAGCGTGTTTGCGGCAACGACATGCTCCTGGACAGTGACGAACCCATCGAGTTGGGTGAGCGTACAGACCGGGTTTTCCGGGTTCGGGAACGGTTCGGTGACCATTTTCGTGAACTCGAACGGCGATTTCAATTCGCGCAGCACAACGCTGCAGATCGCCAGCCAGACGTTGATCATCACGCAGGCGGGAACGGGAGGCGGATTCGGTTCCGCGTTGCGATTCGTTCCGGTGGCGCCCTGCCGTGTGGCGGACACGCGGGACGGCGGCAGGCCGTTCCCCTTCGGCGCGCCGCGCATGAGCCAGAACACCACGCGCGACTTCCCCATTCCGCAATCCGGATGCGGGATTCCATCGACGGCGCGTGCGTTTACGCTGAACATCACGGCGGTGCCGCCCGGGCCGCTGGCTTACATCACGGCCTTTCCAACTGGGAGCAGCCAGCCGCTGGCTTCGACGTTGAACTCGTTTGACGGACGTGTGGTGGCGAATGCCGCCACGGTGCCCGCGGGGGTGAACGGCTCCATTACGCTTTATGTTGCCAATGACACCGACGTGGTGATGGATATCAACGGGTACTACACCACCGCCGACGATCCACAAGGACTGGCCTTTTACCCGGTGGCGCCGTGCCGCATCGCCGACAGCCGGGTGGGGAGCATCGCGGGCGGACCATACGGTGCGCCTTCGCTTCCGGGAGGAACATCGCGGCTGATCCCGATTGCGGGGGCGGTCTGCAATATTCCGTCGTATGCACGGGCGTTTTCGCTGAATGCGACGGCAGTGCCCCAGGGATATCTGGGGTTCCTGACGCTGTATCCGTCCGAACAGAACCTGCCGGCGACATCGACGCTGAACTCCTGGAACGGGCAGGTGGTGGCGAACGCGGCAATCATTCCCGCGGGAACCAGCGGCGGAATCAATGTATATGCGTCGAACACCACCG
>CALFYN010000747.1 GCA_937952345.1 uncultured Acidobacteriota bacterium | reverse complement strand
CTGCTACGCAACGCGTCTATCAGCGCTATCTCGCCAACGCCCCCGATTACACCTACGCGCTGTACGAACTCGACGTGCTCTGCCGCCCCGGCTGCAGCAAGTTTGGTCCCTACACCTTCTACAACAGGCAGTACAGCTATCTGCGTACGCTGCGCTCCAACGGCAATGGCAACTACCACGGCATGCTGTGGACCGTGCGCAAGCGCTTCAACAACGGCGACGACATCACCTTGAACTACACTTGGTCAAAGTCGATCGATCTCGCCTCCACCCCGGAAAATTCCACCGCGTTGCAGGGCGTCGTGATCAACGCCTACAACCGCGGCCTCTTCCGAGCGGTTTCTGACTACGACGCCCGCCATCAGATCAACGCCACTTGGGTCTACGGTCTTCCGTTCGGCAAAGGACGCCGCTTCGCGGACCGCGGTGGTGCCCTCAATGCGATCGTCGGTGGATGGCAATTGAGCGGTCTGTGGCGCATGTCTACCGGCCTGCCCGTGGGAATTGGTAACGGCCGCTTCTGGCCCACCAACTGGAACGTCACTGGCAACGCCACGCAGGTTGGCCAGTTCCTCGACGGCACCAATAAGAACGCCGGTCCTCCTCCCGGCGGCACCGCCGGCGTCAACATCTTCCAGAATCCCGCGGATGCGGTGAAGGCCTTCGACTACACGCTGCCCGGCGGCGTTGGCGGACGCAACAACGTTCGTGGTGACGGCAACTTCAACATCGACATGGGACTCGGCAAGAGTTTCGCCATGCCCTACGCGGAAAGCCATTCACTCCAGTTCCGCTGGGAAGTGTTCAACGTCACCAACACGGCACGGTTTGATCCGTTGTCCATCTCCGGCAGCCTGGGGACGCTGGGGTCTTTCGGGAAGTACTCCGATACCCTCACCCTTCCCCGTGTAATGCAGTTCTCCTTGCGTTACGATTTCTAGTCTCACGGTCCTTGCGGATTGCCCCGGGCGGGTTTGCATACCCGCCCCGGCGTCTGCTAATTGTTACCTGTGCAACCATCACCCCTCCCCTCCCTGGAACGGGCGGAGGCAGACTTCTCTACTCTTCGCAGCTTTCTCATCAAAGCCGCCTTTACGCAATCCGCCATCTGCCGCCGTCTCCATCTTCCGCGCCTCTCAGCTATTGATGCCGAGCTTGTCAGGGAACGGGAAAGCGGCCCGCTCGAATGCGCCTCCGACGCGTTGATCCGACTGTTTCTCGAAGGCTGGCCGGTTACACGCGAGGACATGGACCGCTGTCTCGGGACAGATATCACATCCATTCTGTCAGGTCTCCAACTTATTGCCCCACACGACCCTGACTCTTTCGCCGCTACCGTCACGTTGTATCCCATTGAGGACCTCTACATCGTCAGCGACCGCTATAACAATGCCGACGGATCGCCGTTCCAAGGCTCCGATGACATGGTGTATCAATGCCTGTTCCCTACCACGGAGCGGGTGATCACCGGTGTGCCGCGCACTGCTCGCGGTAGCGTGCTCGACATGTGTGCCGGCGCGGGAGTAGGCGGGTTGCTCTGCGCCGCCACTGCCACCCGCGTTCTTGCCGTTGATATCACCGCTCGCTCGGTCCACTTCGTCCGTTTCAATGCCAGGCTGAACGGCTTCTCCAATGTCGAAGCACGGCAAGGAAATCTATATGAGCCTGTGCGCGGTGAGCAATTCGATCTCATCACCGCCCATCCGCCCTACCAGCCTGTCTACCGGCACCTGCAAGCGTTCAACTCCGGAGGGCTCGATGGCGAACTGATCGCCAAGAGCGTGCTCGAAGGTGCCACCGCACATCTCACACCCGGTGGCCGTTTGTACTGCCTTTGCCAGCTCTCTGACCGCGATCAACCCGCTGAAGCGCGCATCCGTTCCTGGCTCACTCCCGAGGAACAATCGGCCATCGACATTGCCTTTGTCTGCTTCCAGCACCGCAATCTGGTCGAATACAGCGCTGTTTCTACTCTTTGCGAACACTGGCCAGTTGACGAGTGGAAAGACTGGATGGCTCGCCTCCGCCCACTGCGGATTCGTGACATGGTGTACGGCATCTACGTCCTGCAACGTATCGCCTCTCCGCGCCGCGTTTTTACCGTTCGGCGCGAAGGTCCTTTGGCCGCCGCGCGTGACATCGAAGCGCTTGTCGATTGGGAAACTGAAGCCGCTCAGCCTTCCTTCCCGGCAAAAGTGGAACAACTGCGTCTGCGTCTGCGCTCCAGCTGCGAACTCGTGGTCCGACACCATGTGGAGCGCGCCTCCTGGCAACCTGCCACGGTCACTCTTCGGAATAGCAAGCCGTTTGAGGCTGCGGTGCAAATCGATTCTCTTACCATGCCCCTCCTCGCCCACCTGGATGGCTCAAAACCGCTTGGCAGCCTGCTCCGCTCCGCGTCCATCAAAGCTCCTGCGGAAAAAGTGGCCTCGCTCGTTACCATGCTCATCTCGAACGGATTCGCCGAAATCATCGCTTAGCCCACTCCCTCAATCCCAAGGGGTTACAGCGCCAACGGTGCGGTTGTACCATAAATATTCGGAACCCCCTTGGAGACGCTCACCACTGACTATCTGATCATCGGCGCCGGAGTGGCCGGATTACGAGCCGCAATTGGATTGGCCGAAGCCGGCCAGGTCCTCGTCCTCGCCAAAGACAGCATTCGCGAATCGAGTTCCCAGTACGCGCAGGGTGGCATCGCCGTTGCTCTCAGCGACGATGATGACATCGACCTCCACGAGCAGGATACCCTCACCGCCGGAGACGGCCTCTGTTCCCGCAATGCCGTTCACGTGCTCGTGGAAGAGGGCCCCGTCGCCATCCAGCAACTCATCGACTGGGGCACCGAATTCGACCGCGAAGGCGCCAAGTTGCTATTCGCCCGTGAAGGTGCCCATTCGCGGAATCGTGTGCTTCACGCTCACGGTGATTCCACCGGCCGCGAGATGGTTCGCTCTCTCTATCGCCATGCCGCCGGACTCCCCGCCATCCGTTTTGAAAGCTTCGCGGCTGTCACAGACTTGTTGATGGAGGACGGCGAAGTAATCGGTGCCCTGGCATTCGATTCCGAGCGCGGCGCGCTGATTTCCGTGCGCGCCCGCGCCGTGTTGCTCGCCACTGGCGGATTGGGCCACGTCTATCTCGAAACCACCAACCCGGACGTTGCCACCGGCGATGGCGTCGCCATGGCCTACCGCGCCGGAGCCGAAATCAGCGACCTCGAATTTGTCCAGTTCCATCCCACGGCGTTGCACCTCGAGAACGCCCCACGCTTCCTCCTATCTGAAGCACTGCGCGGCGAAGGAGCCTATCTTCGCAATGCCGCCGGTGACCGCTTCATGATCGGCAAACACCAGATGGCGGAACTCGCGCCCCGCGACGTGGTCTCCCGCAACATCGTCGCCGAACTGGTCCGTACCGGCGAACCTCATGTTTTCCTCGATCTGACGCATCTCCCCGGCATTCCGCAACGCTTCCCGCGCATCTACCAGACTTGCCTCCAGTACGGCATAGATCTCACCAGGCAGCCCGCCCCGGTGCATCCTGCTGCGCACTATGCCATGGGGGGCGTCCGTACGGACCTCCATGCCCGCTCCACAGTCGAGCGCCTGTTCGCGGCCGGTGAAGTGGCGTGCACGGGAGTCCATGGCGCGAATCGACTTGCCAGCAACTCACTTCTTGAGGGCATCGTCTTCGGTGCGCGCGCCGCGGAGGCCATGAAAGAGTTTTCCACTCGTCCAGCCTCCGTCCGTGCCGAATCCCCGGCTCCACTCTTTCCCGTCGGCACATCCCTCGATCTGCGTACGCTCGCCTGGCGTCACGCCGGGTTGGTCCGCAATGCCCCGTCCCTCCAGACTGCCATTAACTACCTCCGGTCCACTGCGATGCGCTACATCGAGCGGCCTCAGAGAGAGGACTTCGAACGTCGCAATATTCACACCGTAGTGGACCTCATTACTCGCTCCGCACTCGCCCGCGAAGAATCTCGCGGCGGACATTATCGTGAGGACTTCCCCACCAAACGCCCGGAGTTTGAAAAACACTCCACCCTGGTCAAGGATTCACCAGTCCAATTCATCGCCATTTCATGATCTCCCGCCAGCGGCGCACAAACGCAATACCAAGCCCGGCAAAGCTGAGCAGCCACGTGCCAGGTTCGGGAATGGCCAGGATGCTGTCAATCCAGGCTTCATGAAAGCCCGTGTAGACGAATCCGTTGAGCTCCCCGAAACTCGAGTTCAGTGTCCCATCGATGTCTACGGCCCCGATTCGCGCTCCGAACGAGGTGACAGCCACGATCTTGCCGTTGAGAAACACCGGTCCCCCGGAATCGCCGCTCGCCGTGGAGGCTTCAAAATTACCGAGTCCCAAGCCACATACGCCGACGGCGAAACAACTCGCATCGTTCGCAGCCAGGCCATTGTCGAAATCCGAAACCAGCACGGCGGCGCTGTTGAAGAAGTCGAACTGGTTAAACCCCCGCCGACGGGCGCCACTCGCAAGCGTTGAGCCGGTTGCGCCGCCTCCCCGTCTTCCGAAACCCACTGTCGTGAATGGTGCGGTTGTGACGCTATCTCCCACTCCAAAGGTGTCGTATATGTCCACGCCGGTGCCGAAAGTAGATGGCAGGCGCACGATGGCAATGTCATAGTCGCTGATGACCGCACCGTTGTACGCGCTGGGTATGTAGATCTCAGAACCCGGCGCCACCAGCGTCGCGCTCGTTGTTGTTCCGTTCGGAAATGCGATGACAGAAACATCGCTTGCGATCTGATTCCCTGAGCTGTCCGTGAAACAATGTGCTGCAGCCAAAACAGCGCTCGGACCGATCATGGCGCCAGAGCAGAGAAAACTTCCCACATTCGTGTTGATGATCAAGGCGACAGTGCCATCCAACCCAACCCCACGGGGAAACACGAACGGACCGGCAGGATCATTGATATCACCACTTGCGCCAAGCGCGGGAGCACCTACAATCGTGGACATCGCCGTCGCGCCGTTGAGCCGCCCATATGTGCTGCTGTCCAGAAGCACGCCGGCCCGCAGTAGAGAGACTGCACCGAGAAGAAAAAGAAGTGGAGTGCGCAACTGCATAGACAACCTGCCGTCTTTGGGATCTGCCAGTCCGTGCCGCCGAATCGTAAACCATCGGCATCTGAAAGCAGCAGTATCCAGAGTGTAGTGGAGTCTCTATTTTCGAGCAATAGATCCGATTTCAGGTTGTGTACTGGTACTTACAGTCTATCCGTGAGGCTTGCCAGCCCAAGCTTTTCTTGCATGTACCGCAAACTGATGCGAGCGCTTTCCTTGGGAGGCCGGAACGGTGAGGAGTCCAATTCAACTGTGAGGTAGCCACGCCAGCCGATTTGATCGAGGTGAGCCTTGATGGCAACGAAATCGACCCCGCCCTCACCCAAAGGAAAAAAGGGCGGATTCTTCATGACGTCAGGCCGGTCCATGCGGTGTTTCGCGCCGCCGCGATGTTCGGGCGCTGTATCCTTCATATGGAATTCCACGATGCGATGACCCAAGGTTCGGGTTAACTCCACTGGATCAATCCCTGCCATCGTAATGTGTCCGGTGTCGAGCACGAAGCCGACATGGCCAGCCGTCGTGTGCTCCATCATGTAGTTGATCTCCTTCCGGTTCTCAAACTGATTCCACATGTGCGCGTGGATCGCCAGTCGAATGCCGATCGACTTCAGGCGCTTGCCGAGTTCCTCGCAAGCACTGGCCATGTGGCTGAGATCTTCGAGCGTTGTACCCGTGGGCCGGCGGGGCCCGAGGTTGATCTTCAAATGACCGCAGCCGAAGTGCCGTATGAACTTCCCGAGCTTGACGTGATCCTCAAGCAGTTTGCTGTGCTTGCTGGGATCCTGGAAGTTCGTCTCCAAAGGCCCTCCGTTGGAGATGGTGACGAACTTCACCCCCATTTCGTCCATACGCTTCTGCAGACCTTGCGGGTTGTCCGGAAAATAATCCTTGGCAAA
>CALFYN010000746.1 GCA_937952345.1 uncultured Acidobacteriota bacterium | reverse complement strand
GGTGCTGGACGTTAATGACGCCGACGACTCGATTCCGGGCAATCACCGGGGCGGAGAGAAAGGCCTCGAACGTGTCTTCCGGCAGATCGCCGAAGAACTTGAAGCGGGGATCTTTGAAGGCCTCGCGGGAGATGGCAACCATGCGGCGCTCACGGGCAACCCAACCGGTCAAGCCTTCGGTGAGTTTCAGGCGGACCTTACCGATGAAGGCGGGATGCGGGGTATTGGACGCGCAGAGGACGAGTTCCTTGTCTTCCATGAGGTAGAGCAAACACGAATCGCAGGCCGTGAATTCCACAACCAGGTCGACGATACCCTGGAGCACATCCTGAAGAGGCATCTCGCGCACCATGAACCGGCTGATCTTCTGAAACATGCGCAGCTGCTTTTCGGTGCGCTCAAGCCGCTCCTCTAGGTCTTTCTGTTTGGCCACGCTGTTATTATCACATCCCTTTGAGACCGGCGTTGCTACGATGGGAATCGTGAACTTTGCTTCCATTCGCGAGGAGTATCAAGGCAAGCCACTGGATCCTTCCAATGTGCATCCGGATCCCATCGAACAGTTCCGGATTTGGTTTGACGAGGCGCTGGAGGCGGGGATCCGGCAGGCCAACGCGATGACACTGGCAACGGCGACGGCGGCGGGGGTACCATCGGCGCGCATGGTGTTGCTAAAGGGTTTTGATGAGCATGGGTTTGTGTTCTTCACCAACTATGGCAGCAGGAAGGGGAGCGAACTCCATGAGAACCCGCGGGCGGCCATTGTCTTTTACTGGGAAGAATTGCACCGGCAGGTGTGCATCCAGGGGACTGTCTCGCGGGTAGAGGCCTTCGAAAGTGAGGAATACTTCCAAACCCGGCCTTATGAAGCTCGACTGGGGGCGGTGGCGTCAGAACAAAGCCGCCCGCTGGCCAGCCGAACGGAATTCGAGGACGCTATTGCCGGACTGCGGCACATGTATCCGGTGGAAGTTCCGCGACCGGAGCACTGGGGCGGATTCCGGTTGCGGCCGGAGCGGATCGAGTTCTGGCAAGGGCGAGAGAACCGGCTACACGACCGGGTGGAGTACGGCAAGGGAGCGGGGGGCGGCTGGAGCGTGATCAGGTTATACCCTTAGAATCAGAAGGATTCCCTGCTGAATCGCAAGTTCAACTTTCTCTATCGGTTGCGGTGTGTCGCCTTGACGCGCGGGTGTGTCTTTTTGCCTTGACAGCCCATCTGTAATCCTGTTAAGGTTGGATGGTTGTAGTTGCTCTTTCGTAGCTTTCGGTTGTGGGTTGGGAGTAGTCCCGCCCCTCTACGGGACGATCTCAGCTTTCTCAAGTCATCCAATGAAGCAGCAATACTTCATATTAGTAGTGGCCCATTCCCTACATGGGCGTCTTCGCCGCTTTCACGTTCCCCACTCCGCCGTATACGTAGTGCTCGGGCTTGCCCTGCTGGGCAGCTTTTCTTTATTTGGCATGGTATCCAGCTACCTTCGGATGGTTTGGAAGGTAGCCAATTACAATACCCTTCGAGCGGAAGTGGACTCACTGCGGCATCGCTATTCGCAACTGGAGAAGACCGCCAATCAGACCAACCAGCAGTTAGCCAACCTGCAATTGTTTGCCAGTGAAGTATCCATGGCATACGGGTTGAAACGGAAACTGGAGGGTCCGCCAGACATTGTGAACGAAGGCCGGCTGGTGCCGACGCTTCGGGAAAGCCTGGCCGAGTATGACTTTCTCAAGTCGGCTCGCATTGCGCGGCATACACCCAACACCGCTCTGTACCTCAACACCACTCCGATGCTTTGGCCCGTGCAGGGCCGGCTGATGAGTTACTTTGGCGCGCGTATCGACCCGTTTTCCGGAGACGGCGCATTCCATCCGGGAGTTGACATTTCGGCAACGACGGGGACGCCGATTCGGGTAACGGCGGACGGGAGTGTGCGTTTTGCGGGGAACATGTCCGGCTATGGCCGGATTGTGATCGTGGAGCATCCTGGAAACGTGCAGACCTACTACGCTCATCTATCGCGCTTTAATGTGCTGCCCGGGCAGTCAGTGCGGATGGGCGAGGTGATTGCGTTTTCGGGCGCCACCGGCCGTGTGACGTCGCCACAT
>CALFYN010000745.1 GCA_937952345.1 uncultured Acidobacteriota bacterium | reverse complement strand
ACGGCGATCCAGCCATTCGCGGAGGCGCTTGGATAAGGGCATCAGCGCGATGATTACGAGGATTGCGGGCAGGATCTGGAGGAAGCGCTCGGTGGGGGTTTCGGAAGGATCGACGTAAAGGACGGCATAGGCGACAGCGGCGCTGAGAACGAGAAACTCGATGACGACGAGTCCGCGGCGGGCGAGGGCATATTGCAGTCCGGTGCGAACGACGACGCGGACATCCATGGCGCGATGCACAACGACGATATAGGCGAGGGTGATGGGAAGGATGGCGTGCATCAGGAGAGCGATGATGTTGAAGCCGCCGGGGCGGTCGCCGTAGATTTCGCCGCCTTCGATGATGCTGCGCAGGACGAGGATGAATGTCGGGGTAAGGCTGAGGTGGGAGCCGATGTTGAGCAACGCGGCGCGGCGTTTGGCATCGGGAGTGCGGGCGATGCCCCACTGGACGCCGAGGGTAGCGAAGTAAAGGCCGATGGCGGCCATGGGGAGGAAGTCGATTGTGTGTAGCAACTGGACGGTGGGATAGAGGGATGCGGCGAGGGGGAAGCTGTGAATGCGGGCGGCTTCGAAGACGAGATCGCCGGCGGCCTGGACGACGAGCGGGAAGCCGACCAGCCATGCCAGGGGATTGATCCATCGCCAATGCCAGAGTTTTTCGGGGAAGTGGAGGGCGAGCATGAGCAACCAGAACGGCCAGGAATGCCCCATGAATACGCGAATGAAGAGGCCGATGGGGCGGTAGGCGTGGAACCATTCATGAATGTCGACCTGACGGGAAAATACGGAGGTGAAGCTGACGAGGACGGCGAGGAGTATCCAGGCGCGCGTGTCGCGCGGGCGGACGAAGACCACCCAGAAGCCAAGAGTGAAGGAGAACGCCGGCATGACGAAGTGGAGGAAGATGCCGACCCAGGGATTACGCATCCCAGGAGGGGCAACCAGCGGAACAGTGACGGTCTTCGGCTGGTCGCCGGAGGCGGGCTGATAGGTAACCTGGATGGAATCGCCGGCTTGAGCACGGCCCATGGCGGCGCCCAGGACCTGCATTCCAGTGAAGGGTGCGTCGTTAATGGCGAGGATGCGGTCACCCGCGGCAAGACCGGCGGCGCGCGATTCGGGAGGAAGAAAGAGCACGACAGGTTCGGTGCGCTTGAGGAAGAAAGGATTGCGCGCGCTTTCGGCACGATGGAAGACCTTGGCGTGGCTCTCCTTGAAGAAGCGGTATTCGTAAATACAGGCGAGGACGGCGAGAATGCCGACGAGCGCGCGCAAATACTTATCGGACAGGCGTGCCATACGGTACCAAGGTCTGTATCCGTTCGGCGGTGTCTACGCGGGCGATCTTCCACGTACTGCCGCTTTTTTCCAGATACATCCATTGAATCTCATTGCGGTCCTGGAAGACATACTCGACACGGACTTTGACTTCACGATCCGTGAGCGGTTGCGGTTCCTGGAGGGCGATGCCTTTGATGGATGCGTTGGTTTCCCTGAGGTAGTTGGAGAAGCCTGCTTCGGTGGATTCCGCAATGGTTTTGCGGAGGGCTTGTTCCATCTGTCCGGTGTGGGCGCCGAGGTAATCGCTGACTTTGCCTTCGCGGGCGGCATCGAGCGCGGCGTAGATGACGTCTTGTGGGGTGGGGTCTGACTTCGCCGTGGCGCGCACGCTGATTTGGGAGAGATCGAAGGAGGATAGCGCCCCCTGTTTCCATGCGATGAAAGCGACAGCGCCGCCGAGGATAAGGACGGTGAGAATCCGCGCTTTGTGCTCCTTTGTCACTTGCGTTCTCCGGGCGTGTCCACGCCTTTGCGAATGATGGTGAGATCGAGGTTGCCGTTCTTGTCCACGATGAGCTTCTTGATGCGGGGAAGAATCTGCTCCATGGTTTCCATGTACAGGCGGCGGCCGTTCACTTCGCTGGCCTTGGCGTATTCGGCTGCAACCTGGATGAAGCGCGATGCGTCGCCCTGGGCTTCATTGATCTTGCGCTGTTTGTAGGCGGCGGCGGATTCCAGCATCTGCTGCGCCTGGCCGCGGGCTTTGGGGATGACGTCGTTGGAGTAGCCCTGCGCCTCATTGACGATGCGCGAGGAGTCGGCGCGGGCGCTGGCGACGTCGCGGAAGGCGTCAGCCGCTTCCGGTGGCGGGGAGGCGGACTCGATGTTGATGCTGGCGAGCAGGACTCCGGCGCGGTAGTCGTTGATCAGCTTCTGCGCGGCAGCTCGCACTTCTTCCTGGATGGCGGCCTTTTCCGTGGTAAGCACGGCATCTACGGTGTGCGATGCGATCCGCCGGGCGAGTTCGGATTCGACGGCGGAAGCCACCAGCCGGGAGATATCTTCGGCACGGAACAGATAGTCGGCGGGCACGCCGACGGAGTACTGCGCCACAACACGCATGTGGATGATGTTCTGATCGCCGGTGAGGAATTGGGAGAGCAGCGGTTGGGCGCGCCCCACGACTGTATCGGAGATGGCGCCGCCGATGACCAGGCGCTGCAGTTGTTGGACCTTCAGTTTGGTGACGCGATCGATGGGCCAGGGGAGGCTGACATGGATGCCGGGAGTGACCCGTGGTTCGACGACGGCGCCCATGCGCGTGACGACAGCCTGCTGATCCGCGGGCACGATGTAGACGGAAGTGAGGATCCAGAGGGTGAGTGCGCCGTAGAGGACGCGCATGCGCGGAGTGACTGCGGGCGGGCCGGGAAGCGCGGGGAGCGACTGCACCGGCTCTGTGTCGAGCAACTTCATTGGGCGTTTTCCCCTCGCATGAGCACCTTGAGCAGTTCGGAATCGGAGCTGAGGATCGCTGTCGTCTTGTCGTCGAGAACTTTCTTGTAGGCTTCGAGCGTACGGATCAGTTTGTAGAAGCGTGGATTGCGAGAATAGGCCTGGCTGTAGACGCGAGTGGATTCCGCGTCGCCTTCGCCGCGGAGTTTTTCGGCGTCCTTGTATGCGAGGGAGAGTATTTCTTCCTTTTGCCGGTCCGCATCAGCACGAATGCGGAGCGCCTGTTCTTCGCCTTCGGCGCGATACTGGCGGGCGATCCGTTCGCGCTCGGCGCGCATGCGAGCGTAGACGCTCTGCTTATTCTGGTCGGGGAGATTGATGCGCTTGATACGGACGTCCACTACCTGTAGGCCGTACTGCGCGAGTGCTTTCTTATCGGTGTCGGTGGCGAGTTGATCGAAGATGGCCTTGGCTTGTACCGCCTGGGCATTCGTGGAGATGAGGGAATCGAGATCGTGATTGCCGAGAGAAGCGGAGAGTCCGGACCAGACGATGTCATGGAGGCGCATTTCGGCGGCGATGGGATCGCCGACGGTTTCGACGAACTTCTGCGGATCCTGGATGCGCCAGGCAACATAGCTCTCGATGACGAGGTTTTTCTTGTCGCGAGTGAGGAATTCTCTGGGGCGCGGGAGGTAGACGCGGAGGCGTTTGGCGAAGTAGTTCG
>CALFYN010000744.1 GCA_937952345.1 uncultured Acidobacteriota bacterium | reverse complement strand
GGTGCCGAACACCACCGTGGTGGGCGACAGCATCAACACTTCAGGCTTCATCTTCAACGCTCCCACCACCGTCGACAACAATACCTACATCGCCAAGCTCGACTTCCTGCTGGACAGCAGTTCCAAACATGTGGCGTTTTTGCGCGGCAATCTCCAGGACGACAAAAGCACCTCCGCTCCCCAATTCCCAGGCATGGCGCCCAACAACACCGGACTCAACAACAGCAAGGGCATCGCCACCGGGTTGACTTCGGCCCTGTCCCCGCAGATGGTCAATAACTTCCGCTATGGGCTCACACGCGTCGGGTTTGAGAACTCGGGCGTCTCTCTCTTGCCGTTCGTCACTTTCCGCACGATAGATTCATTGAACGGTACAAACCGCCCGTTCATCCGCACCACTCCCGTGCACACCATCGCCGACGATTTCAGTTGGATGCGCGGGAAGCACGAACTCAAATTCGGATTCGTCAGCCGCTTCATCCGCAATAGCAGGCTCAACTACAGCAACTCATTCCCTTCCGCATCGACGAACTCCTCCTGGCTGGTAAGCAGCGGCGCCGAGTTGAACCGTCCCCTGACCGACATTCGATCCACGGCCATCAATGCCTACCGCGATGCGGCAATGGCGGTCCTCGGCGTGGTCAGCCAGGGCAACGCCTCCTACAACTACAACAAGGACGGTTCGCCACTTCCTGTCGGTGGGGGTGTCCCGCGTCAGTTCAATGGCGAGGAATACGAACTCTATGCCCAGGACACCTGGCGCATGTCGCGCGCGCTGACTCTGACCTATGGACTCCGCTGGTCCCTGATGCCGCCTGTCTATGAAGCTAACGGCGTCCAGACCGTCTCCCGCCAGCCCTTGTCGGAATGGTTCGCGGATCGTTCCGGCGCGGCCGATCTGGGCGCCCCGCAGTCCATCGCCAAGCCGGTGGAATATGTTCTCAAGGAACAGCCCGGCGGCCGCGATCTCTATCCCTTCCACAAGAAAAATTTCGCTCCACGTCTCGCCATGGCCTACTCGCCGCAAGGCACCGGCGGGTTGAGCAAGTTCCTGTTCGGAGCTCCCGGACGCACAGCCATCCGCGCCGGATGGGGCATGTACTACGACCTCATGGGTGCCGGTATCATCACCAATTACGACGTTTCGGCACTGGGATTGTCTACATCCATCACCAATCCTTCCGCGACTCTCTCCTTGAGCACAGCGCCGCGCTATCAGGGATTGAACACCATCCCCAACGGATTGCTGGTGCCGCCGCCCGCAGCCGGGTTCCCACAAACCGCGCCCAACGTGTTCGCCATCACCAACAGCCTGGACGATGTCCTTCAGACGCCCTATACGATGAACCTGAACTTCTCCGTCAGCCGCGAGTTCGACGGCGGCTGGTTTGTGCAGGGATCCTACGTCGGCCGCCTTTCCCGCCGCTCCCTCATGAGCGAAGACATCGCCATGCCCACCAACTACAAGGACCAGGCATCGGGAGTGCGTTACTTCGAGGCCGCCTCACAACTGGCGCGTCTGGCCGTCAACGAGGCGCCGGTGGCGAGCGTGCAGCCCATCCCCTTCTGGGAAAATCTCTATGGCAACATCGCCGGCAGCGGCCTGACTGCTACGCAACGCGTCTATCAGCGCTATCTCGCCAACGCCCCCGATTACACCTA
>CALFYN010000743.1 GCA_937952345.1 uncultured Acidobacteriota bacterium | reverse complement strand
AGGATTGTCTGGGGATGAGCGTGGTCACGACGAAGAAGTGGGTGGATGCGCGCTGGGTGGCGGCGGCGATTGTGCTGGTGTTTGTCAGTGTGGCCGGGGCGGCGCGGTGGACGGGGCATTGGGACAGCCCGATTCCGGATGCGATGTATCAGCGGCTGGTGCCGCAGGCGCACGAGTTGGGGCATCCGTAGGGGCTCGGAGAGGCCAGCCGGGGGGCTGGCCGCGGGACAGGGGTCCCGCCCCACGCCAATATTAGTCTGGCTAGACGGATTCGACGTAACAGAAGTAGGCGCCGCGCTCTTCGCCGGAGGCGTCGTAGAACCAGGTTTCGAGTTTGGCGGGGCCCTTCGGCAGGCGCAGGGAGAAGACGGCGGCTTTGTCGGTGGCGGAGACGGGTTTGGATTCGTCGGCGGGGCCGATGCGGACGCGGGCTTTCACGGCTTGAATGGCTTTGCCGGACGCGGTTTCGCGATTGGGACGGGGATCTTTGTAGGGTGCGTTGACGGGCAAGTCAAGCTCTTCCGGCCAGCGCCGTAGTTCGATGCGGTATGTGCCTTCGCGGGCGACATCGACAGCCCAGAATCCGTTGGCGGCGGGGGCGGTGCGGATGCCGCGCTGATTCCAGGTGCGCTCCGAGCCTGCGCCGTGCCAATCGTGGCAGGTGAGACGGACGCGCGGTTCGGGTCCGCCGAGGACGATGCGGACATATTCGCCGGCGCGGCCGGAGGTGAGCTTCCACCAGGCGTCGTATTCGTTTTTCAGCTTTGCGACGACATCGGGATGCTGGGCGGCGATGTTGTTTTTCTGGCCGGGATCGGCGGCGATGTCGAAGAGTTCGAGGCGTGAGGGATCGCCGTCAGGGGACATGTTGACGAGACGCCAGCGCGCGGTCATGACGGCCGCCTGACGCAATTTGACGAGTTCGTCGAGACGTTGGGAATCAACGACGATGGCGCGATCAGGCCACGGGGTTGCTTTGCGATCGAGGAGCGGGCGTAGCGATTTGCCGTGGATGGGTGGACCGGCGGGCCTGCGGATGGCGCACAGATCGAGGAGCGTGGGGAGAACGTCGATGTGGGCGGTGAGTTGGTCGATGTCGCGGGAAGAGGCGTATCCGCCGGCGGGCCAGTGGAGGAAGAAGGGCACGCGATGGCCGCCTTCGTAGGCGCTGCCTTTGTTGCCGCGCATGCCGGCGTTGAAGACCTGGGCTCCGGAGGAGGTGCCGTTGTCGGTCATGTAAATGAGAATGGTGTCGTTTTCGAGTTTGCGCTCGCGGAGGAAGGCGACGAGGCGGCCGACGTTGGCGTCGATGTTGGCGATCATGCCGTAGAAGCCGGGCTCGCGGAGGCCTTTCACGTTTTCGTAGACCTTTTCGGAGCCTTCGGGGGCCCACATCGGGCCATGCGGGGCATTGGTGGGGATGTAGGTGAAGAAGGGTTTTCCCTGGGCGGAGGCGCCGCGCATGAAGTCCATCGCATTGTCGAAGAAGACGTCGGTGCAGTAGCCTTTGTAGGCCTGCGGCTTGCCGTTGTGGAAGTAGGTATCGTCCTGATAATCGTTGCCGAAGAAATCGGGGGTCTGCCAGACGCCTCCGCCGCCATGGACGAGCACTTCGTCGAAGCCATTATCCTGGGGGCGGCAGGGATAATTGTCGCCGAGGTGCCATTTTCCGAAAATGCCGGTGCGATACCCGGCGGTGCGGAAACAATCGGCCATGGTCACTTCGTCGGGATGGAGGAGGCTGCGGCCCATGATGGTGTGCCATGCTCCGGTTGAGTTGGTGTAGCGTCCGGTCATGAGGGCCGAGCGTGTGGGGGCGCAGGTAGGGCTGACGTGGAAATTGGTGAAGCGGATGGAGCGGGCATGGAGCGCATCGAGATGCGGCGTGCGGATGACGGGGTTGCCGTGGCAGGCGAGGTCGCCATAGCCCTGATCGTCGGTGATGACGATGACGATGTTGGGAGCCTTTCGCTGGGCGGGTGCGGCGGCGGCGCCGAGCGATGCGGCGAGAAAGTGGCGTCGATTCACGGTGCGCTCCTTGGGGATTAGACTGCCTGTGTGGCGAGACGGAGTTCGTCTTCGATTTCGTAGACCTTATCTTCGAGATTGCGGGTGGGCTGGCCGGCGGCTTTGGCGGCATCGAGCTTCTTTTTGGCGCCTTCCAAGCGCTTGGTGAGGGCGACGATTTTCTTATCCGGCTTGGCTGCGGGTTCGGCGGCGGCGGGAGGGGGCGGCTCGGCCTTCGCGGCGGCAGGCTTGGCGGCGGACTTTTTGGGTTTGGGTTTGCCGGTGGCCTTGTAGCGGAACGCTGTGATGTGGTTCGGCGGTTTGAGGGTGGCTCCGAAATCGGCGCGATATTCTTCGGCGAGTTGTGCGGCTTCAGAGAGCAGTTCCTTGAACCGCGCCTCGATGGCGGCCTTGGCCTGTGTGCGAAGGCTTTCGCCTTGCTGTTTCCAGCGTTGATAATCTGTGATGACGTTGCTCATGGTGTATGAATGTGCGGCCCGGGGCTGCCGGACCATGCACTATTCTACGTGTACAATGGGGGCCGATGCTGCTTGTTTCCCTGGCAATGATGGCGATGGCGGCGAACGCCGCACCGGCGAAGATTGTGCTTGTGGCGGGCAAGCCGAGCCACGGGCCGGGATCGCACGAATTCAACGCCGGAGTGCTGCTGCTCGAGAAGATGCTGCGGCAGAACCGGAATATCGCGCCCGTTGTTGTGAAGGGCGGATGGCCGGAAGATGAGAGCGTTTTCGACGGTGCGCGAGCGGTGTTTTTTTATCTGGACGGGGGAGCGCGCCACCCGTTTCTGGAAGGCGCCCGGATGGAGACGCTGCGGCGGCTGATGGATGCCGGTGTCGGTTTGGGGTGCATGCATTACTGCGTGGAAATCCCGAAAGAACTCGGTGGGCGCGAGCTG
>CALFYN010000742.1 GCA_937952345.1 uncultured Acidobacteriota bacterium | reverse complement strand
CTCGCAGATTCTCATCAAGACCGGCGCCAGCACATTGACCGGAGCCAGCGTGTTGGCGATGTTGACCAATCCTTATCTGGTCGGCGGCTACGGGTTGTATGGATTCAGCACCATTCTTCTGATCCTGGCCTTGCGCGATGGCGAACTGTCGGTGCTCTATCCGGTAATCTCGTTGACCTTCGTGTGGGTGGCATTGCTCTCCACCGTGTTCTTCGATGAAGTGCTCTCGCCCATGAAGATGCTGGGCATCTTCACCATCGTTGCCGGCGTGGCGGTATTGGGGGTCGGTTCGCGCAAGTGAAAGCGACTCCCATCTCATCCATGTTGCTGATGGTGCTGTCGTCGTTTATCGGCAGCTTCGGAGCGGTGTTGCTGAAAGCCGGCGCCACGCGCCTGCACCGCAACATCACATCGCTGATCTTCAATTACCGGCTGGCAGGCGGCATCTTCATGTATCTGCTCTCGTCCTACTTCTTCGTGTTGGGCGTGCGCCAGGGCGAGTTGACCATCCTCTATCCCATCCAATCGCTGAGCTACTTCTGGACCATGCTGTGGTCGCGCATGTTCTTCGGCGAGCCGTTCACGCGCAACAAGTTCCTTGGCCTGACGATGATCCTCGCCGGCATCGGCATGCTGTTCGCGGGCCGCTGAGCGCTTACCGCACAGGCTCAAACAACCCGAACGCGTAGATCGCGGTGGCCGATGCAATGGCTACGTATTGCTTGCCGTCCACGGAATACGTAATCGGCGAGGCAGTGATGCCTTCCCCCATCTGGAAGTGCCACAGATGCTTTCCCGACTTCGCATCGACGGCCACCAGATGCCCATCGTCGTCGCCGAAGAAGACCACGCCGCCCGCGGTGGATACGGTGCCGGCCCACATCTCGGCGGGTCCGGTCATGGGATACTCCCAGACGCGCTTGCCGGTAGTGGGGTCGAAGGCGCGCAGGAAGAACTGGCCGAGTTCGGTCGGTTTCGGACTTGCTCCGCCGCCGGAGAAATTCTTTTTGGGCTCGGGTTCCTTTGCGGAACTGGTGAACACATCGCACTGCTCGAGCGTGATCACGTGGAACAAGCCGGTAGCGGGGTTGAAGGAAGGGGCCATCCAGTTCGTCGCGCCGCGCACGCCGGGACACACGCGATTGCCGGTGGGCGTGGGATCCTTGCCCGGCACGGTGATCGGCCGCCCTTTGGCGTCGATGCCGGTGGCCCAATCGAGCTTGTCGATGATCTTCGTGGCCCGCAGATACTCGCCGGTGACGCGATCGAGCACGTAAAGGAAGCCGTTGCGATTGGCGTGCAGCACCAGCTTGCGAGGCTTGCCGTTGAAGGGCAAATCCACCAGCACCGGCCATGCCTGCGCATCCCAATCGTGCGTATCGTGGGGTGTGAATTGGAAGTACCACTTCATCTTGCCGGTGTCGGCGTCGATGGCGAGCAAAGAACAGGAATAGAGATTGTCGCCCTGGCGGTCGCCGCCGTAGAAGTCGGGCCATGGATTGCCGGTGGTCCAGTAGATGGTGTTCAACTCGGGATCGAAAGTGCCGCTGAGCCACGTCGCCGCGCCGCCGTATTCGACATACTTGCCCCAGCTCTCCGAGCCTTTCTCACCCTTCGCGGGCACGGTGTAGAGCCGCCAGGCTTCTTCGCCGGTGGCGGTGTGATAGGCAGCAACGTAGCCGCGCATGCCGCTGTCGCCGCCGGAAACGCCGACCAGCACTTTGTCCTTGACGACCATCGGCGCCATTGATCCATAGAGCCCGTCTTCGACGCGGCCGTACTGCTTCTGCCAGAGGAGCGCTCCGTTACGCCGGTCGAGCGCCACCAGATGCACATCGCCGGTGACGAAGAAGACGCGGTCGCCGAGCAGCGCCGCCCCGCGGTTCACTGCTTCTTTCTTTGAGCGCGTATCCTTGTATTCCCAAACCAGACGCCCGGTGCGGGCATCGAGCGCGCGCACTTCATTCGAGTTGGTGACGTACATGATGCCGTCGTAGACCAGCGGATTGGTGCGCAGTCCGTTGGCCTTCGGCATGTGATAGGTCCACTTGGCCGTGAGATTGCCGGCGTTGGCGGCGGTGATCTGCATGAGCGGGCTGTGGCGCTTGCCGTGGTAATCGCCCGAGTAGGTGACCCAGTTCGCACCCGGCCCCTTGAGGATGTCTTCGTACTTGACCTGTGCGGCGAGCGAAGAAGCGATGGCCGCGATCAGCAGGAATCGTGTGGTCATGGGTTATTTCTTCTCCGCGGGTTCAAAGGGGCGCACGCTTTGGCGGCTGAGGAAAGCGACGAGGTCATCGACCTGCTGCCTGGACAGCCGCTGCGCGTAATTGCGCGGCATAGGCGAGTGATCGGCGATGTCCACCTGCTTTGCCTTGGCGAGGTCGATCATGTGCAGGTTGCCCTGCGCGTCCTGCAACTGCAGGGAGTAGTTGGTGCGATTGCGCGCCACGCCTTTGAACGTGCGGCCATCGGCCATCACTACGGTGACGCCTTTGTAATGGGCGAAGCCGTCGGCGTCGGGATCGAGGATGGACTCGCGGATGTCGGCCGCGGCGCGTGTGCCGCCGATGTTGCTCAGATCGGGCCCGAGCATTCCGCCTCGGCCGAGGATGCGATGGCAGTTGCTGCATCCGCCTTTGCCCCAATAGGTGGCTTCACCGGCCTGCACATTGCCCGCGGGCGGATTCTCAATGGCGGGAGCGGTTAAGGCACGGACGAACGCCGCCACCTGCCATGCCTGCTCTTCGTTGAGAGTGCTGGCCGGCATGTCGGCGCCAGGGAGTCCCTTGCGGATCATGTTGTAGAGCGCGTCGTCTTCGAGAGGATGCCAAGCGCCGCGCTTGCGCAGATTGGGTCCGCGGCCGCCTTCGGCATTGACACCATGGCATCCGGCGCAGGAGTTGACGAAGAGCTTCTGGCC
>CALFYN010000741.1 GCA_937952345.1 uncultured Acidobacteriota bacterium | reverse complement strand
GCGAATGCTGGAATCACCGCACCGCAACGTTCATGATCCTCGGCAACGTCTGCACGCGCCGTTGCGGATTCTGCGCCGTGCAGAAAGGCGCGCCACTTGAAGTGGATTTCGATGAACCCCGTCGAGTGGCGGAAGCCGTCGCCACGCTCGGCCTGCGCTTCGCCGTCATCACCAGCGTCAACCGTGACGATCGCAAAGACGGTGGCGCACTGCTGTTCGCCATGACCATTCAGGCCATCCGCGAGCGCGTGCCCGGCTGCAAAGTGGAGGTGCTTGTCCCCGATTTTCAAGGCTCCCACGACGCCATGCGCCTCGTCATGGACGCCCGCCCCGACGTCCTCAATCACAACACCGAGACCGTGCCCCGCCTGTACCGCCAGGTTCGCCTCGGTGCGCGCTATCCCCGTTCCCTCGACATGCTCGCTTTCGCCAAGCAGTGCAATCCCGAGATCCCCGTGAAATCGGGCCTCATGCTCGGGCTTGGCGAAACCCGCGACGAAGTCATCCAGGTTCTGCGCGACCTCAAAGCCCACAACGTGGACATTGTCACCTTGGGCCAGTATTTGCGGCCCTCGCCCAAGCATCTCCCCATCTTCCGTTACGTCACCCCCGAGGAATTCGCCGAATTCAAGGCCATCGGCATGGAACTCGGCTTCGCGCACGTCGAAGCCGGCCCGCTCGTCCGCAGCTCCTACCACGCCGATCACTCGCACGAGTCCGCTACCGCGACGCCCGTTTCATGCTGAACACACCGCTCGCCGTGCTCGATGGCGTGTGGCAGATCACGCTGCCGCTGCCCTTCGAACTCGATCACGTCAACGTCTACCTGCTGGCGCTCCGCGATGGCTACATGCTGGTGGATTGCGGTCTCGGCACCGAAGAGTCGTACACCGAACTCACCGCGCAACTCCACCACATCGGCATTCCGCTTACGGCAATTCGTGAGATCTTCCTCACCCATACCCATCCCGATCACGTCGGCCAGGCCAAACGCCTGCTCGAAGAAACCGGCGCAACGCTCCACATGCACGCCGCCGAACTCGATCAACTCACCCGCATCGCCCGCAGCGCCGAAAAGCCACTCTGGCTCGACGCCATCCTCCACAAAGCCGGAGTCCCGCCCGAACTCATCGAGCGCATCGAAGCCTCGTTCGACCGAATCCGCCGTAATTTCCAGGAATTGATTCCCCACCGTATCCTCACCGGCGATGAAACCATCGAAACCGCCGCCGGCCCCCTCGAACTCATCCTCACGCCCGGCCACTCCCCCGGCCATCTCTGCCTCTACGACCCGCGCGGCAAGACGTTGCTCTCCGGCGATCACGTGCTCCAGTGGATCACTCCGAACATCGGCTGGCTCCCCGATCGCGACGCCCTCGGCGAGTTCTACACTTCACTCGGCCGGATCGGCGCCTACGAAGCCAGTCGCATCCTGCCCGGCCATGGGAAGATCTTCTCCGATCTCCAAGGCTACGTCAGCAAAACGAAACAGCACCACGATGCCCGTTGCGCCCAAATCCGCGCCGCACTCAGCGAAAGCCCGAAATCCGCCCACGCACTTGTATCGGATCTGTGGTCCCGTCCCCTGGCCCCCTTCCATCACCGCTTCGCCGTCTTCGAAGTGCTGGCGCATGTCGAATACATGCACCGCCGCGGCGAACTCCGCCGTGAGGAATATGGCACGCATGAGGTATGGCTAACGTGAAATTAGGGCTTTCGAGCTGTTATGCCGCCCGCGACACAGCAACAAACGTAGTTGTCAGAGCCACCACATCCACATGCAGTTCCCAATTCTTGCCCTGATCATCGGAGATCTGCGGCAGATGCTCAGCAATCGCGGAAACACGGGAGCGCATTTCCTTGTCCAATGCCGCGGCAAGCAATCGAATGAGGCGGTCGTTGGAAGGTCCGATTCGGTCCTCACCTCGTTCCCACTTCGAAATCTTCGTCTTGTCCGTATGGAGATAGTGCCCCAACTCATCACCGCTTAACCCGAGATGCTTCCGCAGAAATCGCAATTGTTCTCCCGTCAGCCGGCCGGGACTATTCGCTAAGGCTGCGGCGATGGCTTGATGGATCTTCGCGAGTCTGGGAAGTATCAAATCTGAGTTCCCACATTTCCCACACTCCGCGATCCCAACCCCCTGCAAAACCACATTGGACAAGCCGCTCTCGTCATAGCGATGCATTCCATGTCTGATAGGGGCCATCTCCCCACAGTTACTGCATTCGTGAAGTCTCGACATCTCTATTTCCTTTCAAACACCGTTATCAACACGGCCTGTTGGGGCCGCAGGGCAAAGACAATTGCCGCGCCACGCATGTCGAGCGTCTTCCCTTCGATTCTGTACTTCCAATGCCCCGACTTGGGTGTCCTGTTCCGGCGCCATCAGGATCGTTCCCGATCTACAGACAAAAAGCACGTCCTCCATGCTGAAACCGTCGTTCACTAATTCCTCGCGGAAATGTTTGGTGTAGATAACTGTCCCCTCATCAAGGCACCAATTCAATCGATCCTTCGCAGCACTTCTCGCCAGCGGGGCGTCGCTCATTGTTGGCATTATACCAACACGCCCATAAGCCGAAACGGCCGGCGCGCCCCGTAGGACGCAACCGGCCGTCTCTCCCATCCAAAAGAACCGAAGCCTACGCCGTCCGCGCAGCCTCCGTCTTATCCGCGATCGCAGCCTGCGCCGCAGCCAACCGCGCGATCGGCACACGGTACGGCGAGCAGCTCACGTAGTTCATCCCAACCCGGTAGCAAAATTCCACCGAGCTCGGCTCACCACCATGCTCGCCGCAGATCCCGACTTCCAGATCCGCACGCGTCGCACGCCCGTTCTTCACGGCGTAATCCACCAGCTTGCCGACGCCTTCCTGATCGAGCACCGCAAACGGATCGGCCTTGAAGATCTTCCGCGCTTCGTAGTCCTTCGAGAACTTCGTATAGTCATCGCGCGAAAGACCCATCGTCGTCTGCGTCAGATCGTTGGTGCCGAAGCTGAAGAACTCCGCTTCCTTCGCCACCAGGTCCGCCGTCAGCGCCGCACGCGGGATCTCGATCATCGTCCCGATCATGTACTTCATCTTCTTCATGCCGGCCTTCGCCAGCACTTCATCGGCCACGGCCTTCACGATCGCCTTCTGATTCTCCAGTTCCTGCACGCTGCCGATGAGCGGGATCATCACTTCCGGAATCACCTTCACGCCCTTCTTGGCCACCTGCACGGCGGCTTCGAAGATCGCCCGCGCCTGCATCTCCGTGATCTCCGGATACGTGATGCCCAGACGGCAGCCGCGATGCCCCAGCATCGGGTTGAACTCGTGCAGTTCTTCCACGCGCTTCAGCAACTCCGGCAGGCCCTTCTTCAATTCGCCCACCGTCATCTTGTAGCGGCCGGCCATTTCCTTCTTCAGTTTCGCGTCGGCGTGCGGCAACCGCGCGATGTCTACCATCAGCTCTTCGCGCTTCGGCACGAATTCATGCAGCGGAGGATCCAGCGTACGGATCACCACCGGGAATCCATCCATCGCCTTGAACAAACCGGCAAAGTCGGCGCGCTGCATCGGCAACAGCTTCTGCAACGCCTTGCGCCGGGACTTCTCATCGGTCGACAGAATCATCGCCTGCACGTGCGGCAGCCGGTCTTCTCCGAAGAACATGTGCTCGGTGCGGCACAGCCCGATGCCCTCGGCGCCGAACTTGCGAGCCACCTTCGCATCGCGCGGGATATCGGCATTAGCGCGCACGCCGAAGCCGCCGCGGAATTCATCGGCCCACTTCATGAACGTGGCCAGAATCCCCGAAGTCGGATCGGCTTCCATCGTCGCTGCCTGGCCGGCGTAGATTTCGCCCGTCGACCCATCCAACGACAGCCAGTCGCCTTCCTTCAGCACCGTCTTCTTGCCGCCCACGCTGACCGTCAGCGTCTTCGCGCGCTCATCCACGCTGATCGACTCGGCGCCCGCCACGCACGGCGTGCCCATACCGCGAGCCACCACCGCCGCATGGCTGGTCATACCGCCGCGCGAAGTCAAAATGCCCTTCGCCGCTTCCATGCCGTGGATATCGTCCGGCACCGTTTCCTTGCGCACCAGCACCACCGGAGCCTTCGCCGATTGCGTCACCGCTTCATCGGCCGTGAACACGATCTTGCCAACCGCCGCGCCTGGCGACGCCGGCAAACCCTTGCCGAGCTTCGTCAGATCCTTCAGCGCCTTCGGATCCAGCATGGGGTGCAGCAATTGATCGAGCTGCGCCGGATCGACGCGCATCACCGCTTCCTTCTTCGTGATCAGCGACTCGTTCACCATGTCCACCGCGATGCGAACCGCCGCCGGACCGGTGCGCTTGCCGTTACGCGTCTGCAGCATCCACAGCTTGTTGTCTTCAATCGTGAATTCGAAATCCTGAATGTCGCGATAGTGCCGTTCCAGCATGCCCGTAATATCGCGCAACTGCTGATACGCTTCCGGCATCACATCGCCGAGTTCGGAAATCGTGCGCGGTGTACGAACGCCCGACACCACATCCTCACCCTGTGCGTTCACCAGGAATTCGCCGTAGAACACGTTCTCGCCCGTCGCCGGATTGCGCGTGAAGCCCACACCCGTGGCGCACGTATCGCCCATGTTCCCGAACACCATCGACTGCACGTTCACCGCCGTGCCCAGCGTTTCTTCAATCTTGTTCTGCTTGCGGTAGAACTTCGCGCGCTCATTGAACCACGAACGGAACACCGCATCGCGGGCGCCTTCCAATTGCTTGTGCGTATCCTGCGGGAACGGCTTGCCGGTCTTTTTCTTCACCAGCGCCTTGTATTCGTCGATGACCTGCTTCAGATCTTCCGCCGTCAATTCCGTGTCCAGCTTGATCTTGCGCTGCTTCTTCTTCGAATCGAAGATGTGCTCGAACTCATCCTTCTCAATATCCAGCACCACATTGCCGTACATCTGGATGAAACGGCGATAGCTGTCATAGGCAAACCGCGGATTGTCCGTCTTCTTCAGCAACCCGCCCACCGTCTGGTCGTTCAAGCCGAGGTTGAGAATCGTGTCCATCATGCCCGGCATCGAGAACGGAGCGCCGCTGCGGACGCTCACCAGCAGCGGATTCTCGGCATCGCCGAGCTTCTTGCCCATCTGCCCTTCCAGAATGCCGAGCGCCTCGTACATCTGGGTGTTGATATCCTGCGGCGTCTTGTTGCCGTTCTGAAAATATACGTTGCAGGCATCGCAAATGATGGTGAAACCCGGAGGCACCGGAACGCCGATGCGGCTCATCTCGGCGAGGTTGGCGCCCTTGCCGCCGAGCACGAATTTCATCTTGCCGTCGCCTTCAGCGGTCCCGCCGCCGAACGAGTAGACGTACTTGCTCATACTTGTCTTGCTATCTCCTTAGCTAGCTTGAGAACTGGTCACGATCTCCGAAAAATCGGAGATTGAAGAGAACTCAGTTAATAGGTTCGCGAGCAGGGTCAGCCGGTTGTGCCGCACCTTCGCGTCCGGTGCATTCACCAGCACCTTGTCGAAAAATTGATCCACCTGCGGTCGAAGCGAGGCGATCACGCTCAACGCGGAGCGATAGTCCTTTTTCCCTCGTAACGCCGTCACCCGGGCCTTCGCACTTTCGAACGCCGCAAACAACGCGGCCTCCGGACCCGGTTCCAACAGCGCTCCATCCACCTCGCCCGCCGCCTCAAAATTCGCCTGCCGCAGAATGTTCTTGATGCGCTTGAAGCTCGCCGCCAGCGGCTCAAAATCCGCCGTCGGGCGCACCGCTTGAATCGCCGTCATGCGCTCATCCACATCCGGCAGACTCTCGCATCCCGCCGCCAGTACGGCGTTCACTTCGTCATACGCAAACCCGCGCACGTCCTTGAAGTAATACCGCACCCTGTCCAGCAGAAACTCTTCCAGCGCCGCATCGCCGCCGGCCACTGCAGCCAGAGGCAACGCAATCTTTCCTTCCACCAGAATCTTCACCACGCCCTGCGCCGCGCGCCGCAGCGCAAACGGATCCTTCGAACCGCTCGGAATCAGCCCGATTCCAAAGCATCCGCGCAGTGTGTCGATCTTATCGGCCAGCGCGACAACGCGCCCCTCCGGCGTCGAAGGAATCGAATCCTCCATGCTCACCGGCTTGTAGTGATCGTAGACAGCGCGCGCAACGGCTTCCGATTCACCCTGCGCCCGCGCATACAATCCGCCCACCACGCCCTGCAATTCGGTGAACTCCTTCACCATATCGGTGGTCAAATCGCATTTGGAAAGCAGCGCCGCGCGTTCCGCCGAAGCGCCTCCGCCCAATTCGCGCACCAGCGCCACCATCCGCTTCGTCTTATCCAAGTACGATCCCAGCTTCGCCTGGAACGTCACATTGGCCAGCGAGTCCACACGGTCGGCCAGTTTCTTCTTCTGGTCGAACTCCCAGAAGAACCGGGCATCGTTGAAGCGCGCCCGCAGCACGCGCTCATTGCCATGCCGCACGATTCCATCGGGATCGCCCGCAATGTTCATCACCGCCACGAAATGCGGAGCCAGCTTGCCGGCAGCGTCCGCCACCGAAAAATACTTCTGATGGTGCCGCATCACCGTGATCAGCACCTCTTCCGGCAGCGACAAATACCCTGCGTCGAAGCTCCCCAGAATCGCCGTCGGATGCTCCGTGATGAACACCAGCGTTTCCAGCAGTGCCTCATCCGTCTTCACGGACAATCCTTTGCCCGCAACCAGCGCCGCAATGCCATCCAGAATTCGTTGCTTCCTCTCTTCCGCCGAGAGGATCACGCCATTCGCCGCAAGCTGCGAGCAGTAATTTTCCGGCGTGACGAAGAACACTCCGCCCATTCGCCGGTGACCCTGCGACACATTCCCCGAATCCACACCAGCCAGCGTGAAGGGAATCACGTCACTGCCCAGCATCGCCACAATCCAACGGATCGGCCGGATGAACCGCGGTCCGCCCTTCCCCGTCCAATACATCGTCTTTGGGAAGTAGATCTTCAAGATGATCTGCGGCAGTTGTTCCGCCAGAATCGCCTTCGCATCGACCCCGGCCAGCTTCTTCCGCACCGCAACATATTCGCCCTTGGATGTTTTTTCGATAAACAGCGCCGAAACATCCACTCCATTCTTCTTCGCGAATCCCGTCGCCGCGCCTGTCGGCTTTCCATCCTTATAGGCAGCCGATGCGGGAGGTCCCATCACCAGCTCCTCGGAATCTTCCTGCCGGTCCAGTACACCGTCCACAATCAGCGCCAGCCGCCGTGGAGTGGCCTCCGCCAGCCGCACCGTCCCGCCCAATCGCGACTCTGCCAAGGCCTTTTCCACCATCTCGCGGAAATTCCCCAGCGCCGAACGAATCATCCAATCCGGAATCTCTTCCGTCCCAATCTCAATCAATAAAGGTAGCGACGGCATCTACGCCACCTCTTCCACTGCGGGAGTATTCTGCGCCATCCACAACCCGGCCACACCCACCGCCAGCTTGCGCACCCGCCCGATCACGCCCACGCGCTCGGTCACCGAAATCGCCCCGCGCGCGTCCAGCAGATTAAACACATTCGAACACTTCAAAACCTGGTCATACGCGGCCAGAACCGGAAACCGTCCCTTATCCGGATAGTCCGCGAAGGCGTCAATCAACCGCTGGCATTCCTTCTCATGCAGCCCGAAAAGCTGCCACAGCATCTCCGTGTCCGCCATCTCGAAGTTGTACACCGAGTGCTGCAATTCCTCGGCGTGGCGCACCTTCGCATACTGCGTATCGCGCGTCCAGTCGATATCGAACACGCTCGATTTATCCTGCAAGAACGCCACCAGCCGCTCGATGCCGTATGTGATCTCCGCCGGCACCAGATCCAGATCGATGCCCCCGCATTGCTGGAAATACGTGAACTGCGTAATCTCCAGCCCGTCCATCATTACCTGCCAGCCAATGCCCCACGCGCCCAGCGTCGGCGATTCCCAATTGTCTTCCTCGAATTTCAGATCGTGCTTGGAAAGATCAATCCCGATCGCCTCCAGCGACCCCAGATATTGATCAATGATGTCGGAAGGCGAAGGCTTCAAAATCACCTGCAACTGCTGGTGCTTATAGAGCCGATTGGGATTCTCGCCATAACGCCCGTCCGCCGGCCGCCGGCTCGGTTGGATATACGCCACCCGGTACGGTTCCGGCCCCAGCACGCGCAGAAAGGTCTCCGGGCACATCGTCCCCGCGCCCACTTCCACATCGTACGGTTCTTGAATAATGCACCCGCGGTCAGACCAATACCGCTTCAGTTTGAAGATGGTTTCTTGAAATGTATCCATGGAAGGTACGGCTTACGCCGCGCCATGCAAGGCGAACGACGGTAACTATCAAGGTTAGCATAGGCGCAATCTACAGTACCGTTACAGCCAATCGCGCCAATCGCGCCGGCCCGCGGCCAGCAGTTACAGCCCTTCCAGCATCGGAGCCACCTGCAGCCGCCGTTCCACATGCTCCTCAATCAACCGGTGCAGGAAATGCCGCAGATCCGCGCAGGTCTGCCGCGTCCAATCCCGCGGCGTCAAATCCTTCACCGGACGCGTGAAAATCTCCTGCGCCACTTCCAGTGATTCCTCGCGCCCGCGCAGCGCCGGCAGAAACCCCGCCAGCCGCACCGCCCACAATGCAAAATACAGCGTTGCCGGCCACACCGCCTTCGCATCTCCCTTCGCGGCGTGCAGATAATCCAGCACCGACAAAAGCAGCCGGAAATGTTTTTCGTTCGGCTCGCCCTGCGGCAGCAGTTCCTCCGTCAACTCCGCCATGTAATCCAACGCGATCCCCGTCTCGTAATTCGACAGCAGACCAAACGGCGACCGGATCAGCTCACAGGAATCGAGCGTCGTCAGTTCCCGATTCTCCTTCTGGTAATACACCATCCGCACATGCGACAACCTCTCCAAACCAGCGCCGAAACTGCTCTTCGGACGCCGTGCACGCTTCGCCACCCCACGCAGCTTCCCTTGATCGCGTGTCAGATAGCTTACAACCAAATCGGCTTCTCCAAAGGGAAAAGACCGGATCACCAGCGATTCGCTCACTCGTGCCGGCATCTATGCGAGCGCCTGTGACAGCGCCTCCTTCATGACACCCTCGGGAGCTTTCACGCCCGTCCACAATTCAAACCCGATCACACCCTGATACACCAGCATCGAAAGCCCGTCCAGCACACGCAGCCCACGCGATCGCGCCATCGCAATCAAACCCGTCACGGGCGGATTGAACACCGCATCGCACACCAGCAGCGTATCCGCCGCACCCGTCAAATCCACATCCGGACACGCATCCACATTCGGATACAAGCCAATCGAAGTCGCGTTCACAAACAGATCCGCATCGCCAGGCACGGTGTAGGTGCCTACCCAGGGCTCAAACCGGATTGGCCCCCGCGTCCCGTCTGCCAAGTGCCGCACCATCGCCGCGCCGCGCTCCACGCTCCGGTTCACCACCACCAGTTCGGAAATCCCCGCCAGCAACAACTCCGTCGCAATGGCCCGCGCCGCCCCACCCGCGCCGAGCACCACCGCCCGCTTCCCCTTCGGATCCACACCCCCATCCTGCCGCACCCCGCGTAGAAAGCCCTTTCCATCGGTGTTCTCGCCAATCAACTGATCCCCGCGGCGAACAACCGTATTCACCTCGCCGATCAGGCGCGCCTCTTCCGGCGTGCGCGCGTGTCCCAGCGGCTTCTTGGCGGCCGCTTC
>CALFYN010000740.1 GCA_937952345.1 uncultured Acidobacteriota bacterium | reverse complement strand
CGCGCGCGCAGCACCGGCGATGGCTTCCCCCGATACTCCGCCGCCCCCAGCACCACGATCACATCCGCCGGCTGCGCTTCGTCGATGCCCGCCTGCCTTTCAATGGCCACCATCAAACGCCACAGGTAGAGTGCGGCGCAGGTTGCCAGCAGCAGGGTGCATGCAAGGATCCAGCGCTTCATCGAATTCGTACTCTTAGCATATGCTAGAGTACCCGAATCATGACTGAGGAACGTTCCGAACCGATCCGCGTCTCCCCCGTCCGCGCCGAGGACCGCATCGAATCCATAGACGTGCTCCGTGGCTTCTCTCTCCTGGGGATTCTCCTGCTCAACATCAATGCCTTCGCTTTGCCATTCGGCGCCTACATGAACCCAGCAGTTTTCGGGGGCGCAACCGGCAGCAATCTCACATCGTGGCTGGTGCACATGGCGCTCTTCGATGGCAAGATGCGGGCCATCTTCTCCATGCTCTTCGGCACCAGCGCGTTCATTCTCACGTCACGCGCCGAAGCACGCGGCGCGGGCATCGAAGCCGCCGATATCTACTATCGCCGCACGATGTGGCTGATCGCCATTGGCCTCATACACGCCCACCTCATCTGGTATGGCGATATCCTCTACGCCTACGGCGTTGTCGGCCTGCTCATATTTCCCCTGCGCAAAGCAAGCGCCAAAGCCTTGATCATTACCGCCGCCGTCATCATTTCCCTGCACTCCATGCAAGGCATCGGCGGCATGTTTGCCATCCGGGAGATGCAAACGAACGCCGAACAGCACGACAAGGTTGTAGCGGCGGGAGGCAAACCCACCGACGAGCAAAAAGCCGCATCCAAGGAATGGAGCGCGCTGAAAGAGATGTTCCAGCCTGCCAAAGAAGATGTCGAGAAAGAAATCCAAAAGCACGGCGGCGGCTGGGTGGAAAATCTCAAACTCCGCACCGGACAGGCGGCGCAGTTTCAGTTCGTCATGTTCTTCCAGTTCATTTTTCTCGATGTGCTTGGCATGCTGGTGCTGGGCATGGGGCTCGCCAAAGCCGGCGTGTTCGACGCCTCACGCAGCTATCGCTTCTATTCCATGCTGGTGGCAGCGGGGTTCCTGATCGGCGCGCCGCTGCACTATTGGGCCGCCAGCCGATGGGCATCGAGTGGGTTCGCCGTCCCGGAGTTTATGGGCTACATCGCCTCCACCGCCGACCCGGGGCGATTCCTGGTCGCTGGCGCCTACATCGGACTGGTGATGATCATCTGTAAGGCGGGCGTTCTGGGATGGCTGCGTTTTCTGCTCGCCGCCGTCGGCCGCACCGCGCTCAGCAACTACCTGCTCACATCCATCGTCCTCACCTTTGTATTCAACGGCTACGGCCTCGGCCTCTTCGCCCAATACGAGCGCGCACAACTCATCTGGTTCGTGCTCGGCATGTGGGTCGTCAATCTCGTCTGGAGCCCTATCTGGCTCAAGTACTACCGCTACGGCCCCGCCGAATGGGCCTGGCGATCGCTCACCTATTGGAAGCGCCAGCCGCTGGCCCGTGAAGAATCTTCCGCACCAGCGCCGCATTTTCCGACACCTGATCCTGATATCGCGGATACATCCCGATAATCATCCCGTCGTTGGGCTTCATGCCTTCCAGCGCTCCACGAAACGCCCGCTCCACGTCAGCCGGGCGGTCCGTCAGCCGTCCCGCCGCCAATACCTTGTAGGCGAGGCATGTCTTCGGCGTCTTTCGCATCACAGCCAGCATCTTCGGCGGATCTTCGGGAAGATAGATCTCCCCCAGCGGCCGTGTCCCCAATATCTTCTTAAACTCCTCGGCGGGCCGCGTGAGATAGTACAGCGCGGTCATGTACAAATCGGTTTCCCACTTCTGTTCTTCGGCTTCGCGCAGAAAATCCGGATCATGCGTCGATAGCCCAGCCATCACTCCGGCATCGCGCACGGCCTTCAGAAAATCTCGAATCTTGCCCGATTGCCCGGCGCGTCGCTTCCGCTCCGCCGAACCCCCATGATGCACAATCGCCACCGGATTCAGCTTCGCCACATCCTTGATCAGTCGGTGATCATTTTCAATCTCCGCATGGCTGAGAAGGATGAATTGAATCTTGCCGCCCTTCTCCCGGTATCGCGCCAGATCGCCCATCCCGCGCTCATGATGCGAAAACTGCCACGTGTTGATCCCCTGCCGCTCACAATTCGCCAGTATCTCCGACACGCGCTCGCGATCCGCCCATTCGAGCATGTGTTTGCTGTAGAGCGAATTGAAGTGCGAATAGCCATGCAACGGATTCCCGCCAATGATCAGCCGCGACAAGGAATACTTGCCAAGTTTCAGTGCAGGCAGCGTCCCACCGGAAACGGCCGCCGACGCCATTCCCGTCGAAGCCTGCACCGCCGCCGCTTCCGCCGCCGCATCGCAAGGCATGGCCGCCGTGGCCAAAGCCGCCGTCAAAAATTTCCGCCGGGGTTTCATGCTGTCTCCTTGAGAGTGAGTATACTCCCAAGCCGCGATGCCAGAGGCACCGGGGCATCGCGCAATAACAGATAAAAAGATCTTATATACTGTTACGAGTCTTGGTCCGATGCGGTTAGGCTCGCTGCCTCTCAAGTCGCGAGTCTGGCCCACTTCAATCTCCAGGAGTCATCACCATGTTGCTTCGAACCATAAGCGTGGGTTTCGTAACGGGAGTGCTCGTGTTTGCACAGGAATTCCGCGCCACGATTTCCGGCCGCATCCTCGATTCGAGCGGCGGCGCCATCGGAGGAGCCGCCATCCTGGCTACGAATGCCTCCAACGACGAGACGTCCACTGCCACCAGTGACGCCTCAGGCGCCTATTCCATTCCCTTCCTCCGCCCAGGCGTGTACCGGTTGAACGTTACCGCTCCGGGCTTCAAACAATTTGCCCGTGAAAACATTACGCTGCAGGTCGGCCAGATTGCCGGCATCGAGGTGGTCCTCGAAGTAGGCGCGCTCACCGAGTCCGTAACGGTCACAGCCGAATCGGCGCTACTGGAGACGCAGACCGCCAGCCGCGTTGGGATCATCAACAGCAAGCAGGTTTCTGAGATCCCTTTGAACTCGCGGAATCCGTTCATGCTGGGTGCGATGATGTCCGGCGTCACCTTCCGTGGCGCGGCCATCTGGCAGCGGCCGTTCGATAATGGCGCCATCGCACAGTGGTCGGTCAATGGCGGCCGCCAGTCGAACAATGAATTCTTCCTGGATGGCGCACCCAACAACGCCCAGATGGGGAACAACAACATCGCCTATGTTCCCATTGTCGATGCGGTACAGGAGTTCAGCGTTCAGCAGAATTCCTACGATGCCCAGTACGGAAAGACCGGTGGTGGAGTTTTCAACGTCGTCCTGAAGAGCGGCACGACGCAACACCACATCACGGCATGGGAATTCATGCGCCGCAAGTTTCTCGACGCGAACACATTCCAGAACAACGCCGTCGGCGCCGAGCGGCCCGCGCACCGATTGGACCAATACGGGTTTCAATTGGACGGCCCATTGACGATTCCCGGCCTGCTCCGGCAGGACGGCCCGGTGAAGGCATTCTACTTGGGCAGTTACGAGGGCTACTACGAACTCTGGCCCCAGTTCCTCAGGAACTCCTTCCCGGCCCCTGAAATGCGGAACGGCGATTTCAGCAGGCTTACCAACGCGCAAGGCCAACCCGTGACTATCTACGATCCGCAAACCAGCAACTTCGCCGCCAACGGGGATCCCATCCGCTCGCCATTTCCCGGCAACATGATACCCGGCAGCCGCATCAACCCTGTCGCCCGCGCTGTCACGCAGTACATGCCATTGCCAAACGCAACCACCCCTGGACAGCGTTACTCCGTTCAGAATCTCTTGAACCCGGAATATCCGGCTACCGATGACTTCTACAACCTCATCTTGAAATTCGATTTCAACATCGGCGACAAGAACCGGGCGTTCTTCCGCCATGCCTCTAATGACCGGACAGAGAATCGCTGCACGAATGGGGTCTGCGAAGGGCCCGCCATGAGCGGCCAGCAACCCTTCCAGCGCATCAACGATGCCTATGTGCTGGATTGGGTCGGTACACTCACGCCCACTTTAGTCGCCAACATCCGCGCCTCCCACAACCGTTTCATCGAGAAGGGATTCGGACGTGGAGGGGTCGACTTCGATCTCACCTCCCTGGGCCTGCCCAGTTCTCTTCTGCGGACGCTGCCAGGACCGATCTACTTCGGCCGCTGGGATTTCAACGGGTATAGCAGCCTGGGACGAAGCCAGTCGATCAACATCACCAACAGCTACAATATCGCCGGCAACATCACCAAGATCTCCGGCCCGCACACCATGAAGTTCGGTATCGATCTGCGCCGTACCCACTTTATCCAGCAAAACAGCGGAAACATCATTCAGTTCACGGGTGAAACGCGTTGGACACAGCGCCTCTGGAATCAGGCCGAGCCAATCGCGGGCGACGGATACGCGTCATTCCTTCTCGGCGGAGTCGGCGGATCGTCCAACTACCCGCTCTATCCGTTCTTCCGCCAATGGTATTTCTCCCCCTACTTCCAGGACGATTGGAAGGTGAGTCGCCGCCTGACGCTGAATCTTGGCTTCCGCTGGGATCTCAACCTGGCGCCCGACGAGAAATACGACCGCATCAACCGCGGCTTCAACGCCTCGGTAACCAGTCCGGTTGCCCAACAGATTCCCCAGGCGATGCTGCAGCAATATCCCAATCTCCGCAATCTCAGCGGAGGGCTTGAATTTGCTGGAGTAAATGGCAATCCACGCATCGTGGGAGACAAAGACCTCAACAACTTCCAACCGCGTGTGGGAGCCGCTTTCCTGATTACTGACAAGTTGGTGATGCGCGGCGGCTACGGCTTGTACTTCATGAATCCCAACAACAACTTTCTCGAAACCAGGGGCTTCTCCACCAGCACACCGCTGGTAAACAGTCTGGACGGCGGGCGTACGCTGCAACCCAACCTCCTGAACAACCCGTATCCGTCCGGCATCAATGTGCCAGTGGGTTCCTCGCTCGGCTACAACACCTTCGTCGGACAGAACTTCAATTGGTACAACCCAAGGATGCGCATCCCTTACGTGCATCAGTTCTCATTCGGATTCCAGTTCCAGGTATCGAAAAACTCGACGCTGGAAACTTCCTATGTGGGCAGCCGCACGGTAGGTGCAAATACGGAGCGCGATTTCAACATTCCTGGCCTGAGCTTTCGCCAGCAGTGCAACCTGCTGGAAGGCGGGAGTCCGACCTTCTGCAATCAGCAGATTCCCAATCCGTTCCGTGGCATCGAGGCGTTTCGCGGCACTTCCATGTTTACCGCGGCCAACCTCTCCCGCTTCCAGCTTGCCCGCCCGTTTCCGCAGTTCAGCGGCAACCTGCAGGAACGCGGTCGTGGCGAGTCGAACATCTGGTACAACTCACTGCAGTTGAACTACAACCTCCGCATTGGAAGGGATCTCACTCTCCTCGGCAACTACACCTTTTCGAAGATGGTGGAGCGGGCCAGCTATAACGATCCCTACGCGAACGTAATGCAGCAGGGTCTGTATTTCCTCGACCGTCCGCACTACATCAAGTTCAACACGGTGTACGAACTGCCCTTTGGAAAAGGCAAATCCTTAGGCGCCGGCGCCACGGGCTTTCTCGAAAAACTGATCAGCGGCTGGCAGTTCAGCACTTATACCCAGTTCGGTTCCGGCGAGCCCACCGACCTGCCGGGCAATGCCATTCCGATCAAGGATCCGCGGACTCCTGGAGGGGACTGGACGGGCGATATCGACTTCAACCGCCATCAGATCGTCGCCTACAATCCATGCGTCCTGCGCCAGTTCAATGACGGGTCCATTCGCCCGCAGCAGTTCAGCATCAACCGTGGGTGCGGCACCGATACCGCCAATTATGCCTGGCTGATGACAGCCGATTACTCACCACGCGCAACACCATTCCGCAGCGGCCAGATCCGTAAGCAGAGCCTGTTCAACATGGATATGGCTCTGTCGAAAATGACCTACATCACCGAGAGGATTCGGGCGCAGTTCCGGCTCGAGGCCTTCAACGCCACGAACTACTACTTCTTCGGAAGAAACGAGAGCTTCATCAACAATCCGAATAGTCCGAATTTCGGAACGATGTTCCCCAGCCAGGCGTCCACGCAGAACGGATACCCGCGCCAGATCCAGCTCGGGTTCAAGTTCTTCTGGTAGTAATCAATGCGTTTGGCCCGGGAGCCATTTGCTCTCGGGCCTAACTATTTTTCTGAGGGTTGAATGGTCGGGCTGCCGGGATTTGAACCCGGGACCTCTTGCACCCCAAGCAAAAAATATCAATCACTTACGAGTGCCTCCCTATGATAACACGAGACTTAGGGTGGGCGATTTGGACGCCATTTGGACGCCAGAACGCCCAATGGGGCGGTATGGACTCCACGCGGACTCCACAATCCTGCCCTCCTCGCGCGCGGTCGTCACCGACTTTGGTGGTCCGCTGGAGGAGACGACGACTCGTGTTCTTCTAAAGAGGATGCTCCTAGTTTGGCGATCGTCGGAGAAGAACTCAAGACGTGATCTTCACACGTATCGTTGGTTGTGCGGTGGATTCTGCGGCCGCCTCCGGCCCTTTCTTGAATCGGACGGTCAACGGACAGGAGTCATGTACGATCTGGAAGTCATCAGTGAACACGAACTCTAACTGCGGCCGCGCGGAAGGCATGCAATCGTTGGTAGCCACGCCGAGCCGACCGATGCGGTGTTGATCGCATACGAACTCGATTCCCAGCGAGCACGCCTTTGCCATCGCTAATCCGCCAAGCGACCGATTAGTACGCTTTCCAGACAGGAAGTTCGAGAGGGCCTGGGGGCTGAGCCCCAAGGCTCTCGCCAGCGCGGCCTGACTTCGAGTATCGGAACCGTTCTGGGTCTGGTGCGGCCACGGTTCCAGATGTGCTTTGAGCACTTCGCGTACGTGCTCCCACAACCGCGAACCGTCAGCGTTGGGCGAGCGTGACATACATTATGCGATACAATTATATTGTATACGATATAGGAATCGAGGGGGAGAGGCATTTTTCGAAACAGCGGAGCGGCGGTCGCGAGGGCACCCTCAACTTTGGTAGGATGAGATCTTTCGAACGCCACGCCTCTCCTCCCCCGAGATCCGTATTGATGTTGGAAAGAGCCAGCGCGTCCTGGTGAGGATCGGT
>CALFYN010000739.1 GCA_937952345.1 uncultured Acidobacteriota bacterium | reverse complement strand
GCCACCTGCTTGCCGTTCTCCATCGCCTCCAGCAGCGCTTCCACCACAGGAGCGTTCTTCCCCACGCGGTACAGCGTCATCTTGATCGCCAGCACATTCGGGTCGCGTGCCGCCGCCCGCAGAAAGTCCACCACAGGCTGGAACGAATCGAACGGATGATGCAGCATCTGGTCGGACCGCCGGATCACGGCGAAGATGTCTTCATCGTCTCCCGAGTGAAGCCCGGCCGGAACGAACGGAGGCTCCTTCAGCGCCGGCCGGTCCAAACCGCCCAGGCCGCGCAGCCGCACCATCGCCAGCGGACCATCCACCCGGAAGATGTCCGCATCTTCGATCTCCAGGTTCTCCCGCAGGATCTCCAGCAGCGACTCCGGCATCGCCGGATTCACCTTCAGCCGCACCACGGCCCCAAAGCGCCGGTTGCGTACGCCCTCTTCCACCATGTCCAGCAAATCGCCGGCTTCCAACTCCTGAATGGCCGAATCGGCGTCCCGCGTCACGTGGAACGGATGGGACTCCACCACCTCCATCCCCGGAAACAGGTGCTGCAGGTTCGCCTGAATCACCTGCTCCAGCCACACAAAGCACACTGGCTTGCCATTCACCTTCACCGGCTTCTGCAGCGGCAGCAACTGCGGCAGCGAGTCCGGCACCTTCAGCCTCGCGAAGTGCTCCCCACCCTTGGCATCGCGGATCAGCACCGACAGGTTCAGGCTCAGGTTCGAAATGTGCGGAAACGGCCTTCCCGGATCGAACGCCAGTGGCGTCAGCACCGGATAGATCGTGTCCACGAAGTAGCGCTCGGCGAAGGCCCGCTGCGTCTCATCCAGTTGCCCGTAGTCGAGCACGAAGATCCCCTGCCCCTCCAACTCCTGAAACAGCGCCCGCCGGCAGATATGCGCCCGCGCCATCAGTTCCAGAATCCGGCTCCGGATCGCATCCAACTGCTGCAGCGGCGTCATCCCGTCAGGCCCCGTGTCCGAGATGCCCGCGTCCACCTGGTTCTTCAATCCCGCCACGCGCACCATGAAGAACTCATCCAGGTTCGACCCCAGAATCGACAGGAACTTCACTCGCTCCAGCAAAGGGTTCGTCGGGTCTTCTGCTTCCTCCAGCACCCGCCGTTGAAACTCCAGCAGGCTCAGCTCGCGATTCACATACAGCGACGGGTCTTCAAACGCGACGCGTTTCTCCGCGCGAGCCGCACTCGCACGAGCGCTTCTAGCCATTCTGTCTCCTGTCTATACGTCACGCGGCCGCACGTAGTATTCAACCGCGTCCTCCCGCCCGAGCCGCTGCGGTTCCTTCTCCGCGTCCGGATGTGTCTTGCGGAACCTGTCGAGAACCAGATTCTCCATCTGTTCCACAACCTTCGGATTCCGCTTGGCAACATCGGTGAACTCGCCGGGGTCCTTACCCAAATCGTACAACCGTACGTAGCGCCCTGGGGTGGGGTTATCGATATCGTACCCGTCGCCCCGCGCCCGCTTGCCGGAGCAGAAGATGAACTTCCACTGCTTCGAACGGATGAAAGCCTCCTCATTCTCCAGGTACTGGCTGAAGATGTGATCGCGCGGAGCATCGAACTTGCGGCCCTCTGTATAGGCCTTCAACGAGCGTCCATGCTGCAACGGAAGCGGGTCTACGTTCAGCACATCGAGGATCGTCGGAGCCGTGTCGATATGCTCGGTGAAGTCCGTTACCACGCCCTGCCGGATGCGTCCCGGATAGCGCATGATCAGCGGAATGCGCAGCGCCGGCTCATAGCCGCAATGCTTCTCGAAGCGCCCGTGCTGGCCCAGATCGTAACCATGATCGGCCGTGTAGACGATGTAGGTGTCGTCCTCCAGATTGAGTTCCCGCAGCTTCGCCAGCACGCGTCCGATGTTCCGGTCGAGATACGTCACCGACGTGTAGTAGGAGGCGATGATCCCCTTCTTCTCTTCATCGGAAAGGTCGCGGAAGATCTTCGGAATCTGCCAGGCATCCTCAGGCCCCACGCGCGGCGCGGTGAAGCGGCTCGCCGGAATGCGGTTGCGATCCTCCACGGGGAAGTCGTACGGCGAGTGCGGCTCATGGAAGCTCACCCAAAGTGCGAAGGGCTTGCTGCGGTTCTGCTCCAGGAAGTCCGAAGCCAGCTTCACCTGATAGGCCGCCTTCATCTCGTCCTCATACCGTGGATAGGGGAGCTTCTCGGCATTCAGCCAGACACGCGCCGGATCGCGGAATGGCCGCCATTGCGGCTTGGTGCGGATGTCCGCCGGAATCGGCCGCGGCTTCACATCGCGAGTCCATGCCTGCGCCAGTTCTCGCTCGGTCATCATGTAGTCGAAGCCGTACAACCCCGGGCCAGCGGGCCGGTTCAGATGCATCTTCCCGATCACGCCCGTCGTGTAGCCGGCAGCCTTCAACTGCTTCGCGATGGTCGGCTTGTCCAAACTCAGCGATGTGGGCAGCCGGGTCACACCAGCCATACAGGGCATCTGTCCCGTGAAGAAGCTCTGCCGCGAGGGAGTGCACACCGGCGAGTTGCAATAGTGCATCGAGAACCGCGTGCCTTCCGAAGCCAGCCGGTCCAGGTTCGGCGTCTCAGCCTGTTTGTTGCCGTCGCAGCCCAGCACGAAGCCCGCATGGTCATCGGCGATGAGGAACAGAAAGTTCGGACGCCGCCGTGGCTGCGCTTTCGCCACACTCGCCGCACCTGCGGCCTGGATCATTGTTCTCCGGGTCAACATGCGATTACTATACACTGGAGACCATCCATGACACGCAGGCTCCTGCTCTCCATGACCGCGGCCCCACTTTTTGCGGCCACCCCGAAAGCAAAGCTCACCGCCCTTGAGATCTTCCGCCTTCCCGTCAACAAGCGCGGCGATTGGATCCTCGTGCGTGTCCACACGGACCAGGGAGTCAGCGGCATCGGCGATGCCTCGCACGGCCGCGACGAGATCACCATCGCTGAGATGAAGAAGCTCTTCGACCAGATGAAGGGCCGCAGCTTCACCGACATCGAGCACCTGCGCAAGCTCGGCATCCCCGGCGCCAAGCAGCATCGCATGAGCGGAGCATGCGCCCTCAGCGCCATCGAAATGGCCATGTGGGACATCGCCGGCCAGATCTTCGGAGTGCCTGTCTACTCCTTGTTCGGCGGCAAGCTCCATGACCGCATTCGCAACTACGCCAACATCAACCGTGCCAACTTTGACCGCTCTCCGGCGGGCTTCGCCAAGTGGGCCGCCGATGCCGTGAAGAACGGCTACGACGCCATCAAGCTCGCCTCCTTCGATGGCTTCCCGCGCGATGCCTCGCAAGCCGAGGCGCACATCCGCAACGGCCTCGATTGCGTCAAAGCCGTGCGCGATGTCATCGGCCCGGATCGCGATGTGCTCGTCGACGCCCACTCGAACTTCACCGTGGAGCGCGGGCTCAAACTGGCCGAAGAGTTCGAGCCGATGCGGCTGTTCTGGCTCGAAGAGGTCTGCCGAGGCATCCCCAACCTCGCCCGCATCAATCAGGCAGCGAAGATGCCCACCGCCGGCGGCGAAAGCCTCTTCGGCACCGAGGCGTTCCACCCCTATATTCACGGGGGCGCGGTGGACATCCTCATGCCCGACATCAAGTACTGCGGCGGCTTGCTCGAACTCAAGAAGATCGCCGCCATGGGCGAAGCCGCGGGACTGCCCGTATCGCCGCATGGCCCCGCGAGCCCCATCGGCAACATCGCCGCGGCCCATGTCTGCATGAGCCTCCCCAACTTCCTCATCCTCGAACTCGGCTACGGAGAAGTCCCCTGGCGCGCCGAAGTCGTCGAGCCAGCCGAGCCCATCAGCAAGGGCTACATGACACTCACCGACAAGCCCGGCTTCGGCTTCAAGCTGAACGATGCACTGCTTCGCAAGCAGGCCACCAAGGTGCAATAAAGGATCCCACGCATGCGTCCCACCCGTATCCGCCACGCGGTGCTGTGGCTCACCGTCGCAGCCTACATGATCACCTACATGGACCGCGTGGTGATCGCCAGCGCCGTGCCCAGCATCAGCGAAGAGTTCGGCTTCAGCCTCGCCACAATGGGAGGCATCCTCGCCGCCTTCCGCTGGGGCTATGCGCTGTTCCAGATCCCCGGCGGCTGGCTCGGTGACCGCTTCGGCCCGCGCCGCGCGCTGACGGCCATCGTCATCTGGTGGAGCGTCTTCACCTCGCTCACCGCCGCGGCATGGGGCGAGTTCTCGATGCGCGCCTTCCGCTTCCTCTTCGGAGTCGGCGAAGCGGGCGCATTCCCCATTGCCACGCGCAGCCTCTCGCGCTGGATCCTGCCCACCGAACGCGGCTATGCGCAGGGCATCACCCATGCCGGCTCGCGCATCGGCGCGGCGCTCACTCCACCCATCGTGGTGTGGCTCATCGTCAGCTACGGATGGCGCATGCCCTTCTTTGTCTTCGGCGCTCTCGGACTCCTTTGGGCCGCGGTCTGGTATTGGTACTACCGCGACACGCCGGAAGAGCACTCCTCCGTCAACCAGGCCGAAATCGAGTTGATCCGCGGAGCAAGCGGCGGCGCACGCCGGCGCGACACGAAGGAGGTGCCCTGGCGAGCCATCCTGTCGAGCCGCAACCTCTGGGTGCTGTGCATGATGTACTTCTGCTACGGCTACTGCCTCTCGGTGTACCTCGATTGGTTCCCCACCTATCTCAACAAGCACCGCGGCTTCAACCTCAAGGAGATGGGCTTTTACGCCAGCCTGCCGCTGTTCGCGGGCACGGCGGGCGATCTGCTGGGCGGCTGGATCTCTGACCGCATCGGCCACCGCACCGGCGACCTGCGCTTCGCCCGCAAGGTGGTGGCGATGACGGGCTTCCTCATGGCCGCCGCGGGCATCGTTCCGGCCACGCTTACCGCGGACCCAGTGCTCTCGGTCATCTTGTCCTGCGCCGCTGTGTTCGGCCTCGAACTGACTGTCGGCGTGTCTTGGGCCGTGCCCCTCGACATTGGCGGCGACTACGCGGGCAGCGTCAGCAGCGTCATGAACACCTTCGGCAACATCGGCGGCGCCATCTCGCCCACCGCGCTCGCCTACCTCGTGCAGGCCTACGGCTGGACCCAGCCCTTCCTGGTGGCCGCCGGCATGTGCGTCATCGCCGCCCTGCTCTTCTGGCGCATTGATGCTTCGAAGCCGATTCTGGCAAACTGAAAGTTGGAATCCCCTCAAATCATAGTCCTCGATTCGGGCGGCCAATACTGCCATCTGATCGCCCGCAAGGTCCGTGAATTCGGCGTCTACGCGGAGGTCCGCGCCTGCGAGACCGCCGCCGATGAGATGCGTGAAGCCAAGGGCATCATCATCTCGGGCGGCCCGCGCAGTGTCTACGAAGACGGTGCGCCGATGGTCGATCGGGCCATCTTCGATCTGCCCGGGGCGACGCTCGGCATCTGCTACGGCCAGCAGTTGATGGCCTACCTGTTGGGCGGCCAGGTGCAGCGCGGCGAGAAGGGCGAGTACGGCATGGCGCTGCTCGATGTCGATGCGCCTTCGGTGCTGCTGCACGATGTGGCCAGCCACGCGCAGGTATGGATGAGCCATCGCGACACGGTGAAGGCCGTGCCCCCTGGCTTCACGGCCCTGGCGCACACCAGCACCTGCGCCATCGCCTCCATGGAAGACGCGGCCCGCAAGCTCTTCGCCGTCCAGTTCCACCCCGAGGTGGCCCACACCCATCCGGGCAAGCAGATCCTCCGCAACTTCCTGTTCAGCGTCTGCGGCTGCCGGCCGGATTGGGATCCGAGCCAGCGCATCCCGGCTGTGGAGGAGTACATCCGCAAGACCGCGGCGGGACGCAACGTCTTCTTCTTCGTCAGCGGCGGCGTCGACTCGACCGTCGCCTACACCCTGTGTTTACAGGCCCTCGGACCCAATGCCGTGCATGGAGCCTATGTCGATACGGGCCTCATGCGCGAGCACGAGACCGACTTCGTCCGCGAGAACTTCGCCAAACTGGGAGCCAAGAACTTCCAGATCGTCGATGCCCGCAATGAGTTCCTCGCTCCGCTCTCCGGAGTGACCGAGCCAGAGAAGAAGCGGCACATCATCGGCGAGCAGTTCGTGGCCGTGCAGGAGCGCATCCTCCAATCCGGGCACTACACCGATGACGACTGGATCCTCGGGCAGGGCACCATCTATCCCGACACGATCGAATCCGGTGGGACGACCAAGTCGGACAAGATCAAGACGCACCACAACCGCGTTGCCGGGATTCAGAAGCTGATCGAAGCGGGGCGCATCGTGGAGCCGCTGAGCCTGTTCTATAAGGACGAGGTGCGTGAGATCGGCCGTGAGCTGCGTATCCCCGATGAGATGCTGGACCGGCATCCCTTCCCGGGCCCGGGGCTGGCCATTCGCTGCCTCTGTGCGAGCGCGAAGGGCGAGGCCCGCAAGATCGATGAGGGCTACATCCTGCCGGTTCACTCCGTGGGCGTGCAGGGCGATGAACGAACCTACCGTCCGGCGCTGGCCTTGGACACCATGCCCAGCGATGAGCTGCATGCCACGGAGCTGATCAACCGGCTGAGCGACATCAACCGCGTAGTGGCCACGGTGGGCTCGCATGCGCCGATGAACCATCTGCACGGCACCGCGGGCACCATCACCGAAGCGCGGCTGGCGCGGCTGCGCAGGGCCGATGCCATCGTACGGCGCATCTCGGCCGAGTCAGGCTTTGAGAGCAAGGTGTGGCAGTTCCCCGTGGTGCTGCTGCCCGTGGGCACGGATCAGCATCCGGACAGCATCGTGCTGCGGCCCATCGATTCGGTGGACGGCATGACCGCCTCCACTGTGTTCATGGAGCCGGCGCTGCTGGAGCGGATGGTATCGGAGCTGATGGCCGTCGAAGGCATCTGCGCCGTGTTCTACGACCTCACTCACAAGCCGCCGGCCACCATCGAGTGGGAGTGAGTCCGGACAACGATCCGGCTGCCTCCCTGTTCCTTCTCCACCTGGATCTGCGCGGGCAGGCGGCTGCCGAGTTCGGCGATGTGCGAGATGACGCCGACCATGCGGCGGTCGCGATCCTTGAGGCTCGCCAGCGCGGCGATGGCGGTGTCGAGCGCATCGGGGTCAAGCGAGGAGATGCCCTCATCGATGAAGAGCGATTCGAGTTTGGAGCGGGCGCTCTCGCCGGAGAAGCCCACCATGCTATCGCTCAGGGCCAAGGCCAGCGATAG
>CALFYN010000738.1 GCA_937952345.1 uncultured Acidobacteriota bacterium | reverse complement strand
GCAACAAAGCTGCGGCCGCCGCCACATAGCGAAGGTTATTCATGCGTCACTCTCCCTCAAATGCGAATCCGATTTCCACTTTGCCCGACGGCTCCACGCGGATCTTCTGTTCCTGCGTCCCCAACTTCTCCTGCCACGCTTCCAGCGTATATTCTCCCGGCGGCAGATTGGGAATCGTGAACGATCCATCGGCGCCCGTCACCGCGTAATACGGATGCTCCATCACGGCGGCCCAAGATCGCATCCAGGAATGCACGTTGCACTTGATGCGGATCATCACCTCCGGCCACACGAACTTGCGCTCGAGCGGCGGATCCCCCGGACCCTGGCTCTGATTCCACTCCCGGTTATTCCGCGCAATCGGATGCACGTTGTGCGTCACCGGATCGGAGTTCGTCACCTGAAACATTTGCCCCGTCCGCGTGGCCCATACGCGCGGCGCAAACTGGCAGCCCCGTTGATCCAGCACCACCGGCCCATCCGGCGGCGGAAACGTCTTCCCCTCCAGACCCGCCTTCACATATACGAATACGTTCGACAGGGTGCGATCCTTGTTCACCACGATCGAAGCATCGTACATCCCGCGCGGATTCAGTTTCACGCACTGCTCATCTTCATCCAGATCAATGCGCTCGCGCCGCGGTATCTTGCCTTGAAACGTCGCCTTCCCCGTCACCAACCCCGCCGTGGCGGGGTCCACGCGAAAATATTCAGGCGCCTTCTTTTCTGGAACCTTCGCCGCCTGCTTCCGCTCTCCGCAGCCGCTCAACACCGCCAGCAACGCAACCGCGACGCCCGCTCTCATAGCCCGCCCGGAGGCCCCACGTTGGCCGGCATCTCGCAATCCAGCGCTTCCATAAATGCCACTAAATCGGCGCGGTCCTGCTGCGACAATTTCAACTCGCGAATCTCCTTATCGAGATGCGGGTTCGCGCTCCCGCCGCCGACGTAAAAATCCACCACATCGCGCAGCGTCTTCTGGCTCCCGTCATGCATGTACGGCGCGGTCTTCGCTATGTTGCGCAACGTCGGCGTGCGAAACGCGCCGCGATCCGCGTCCACCTTCGTGACCTCATACCGGCCCTTGTCCCGCAATTCGCCCGTCTCATCCATCCCCGTGCCGATGTTGTGAAACTTGCCGTCGCTGAACAGCGCAAACTTCTCCTCAATCGTGTGGCACACGGCGCAATTGCCGCGCTTGGCATCCTGAAAAATGGCCAGGCCCCGAATCGCCGAAGCGCTCATCGCCTTCTTGTCCCCACCGTATTGATAGCGGTCAAACGCCGAATTGCCGCTCACCACCGTGCGCTCGAAACTCGCAATCGCCTTCTGCACCTTGTCCATGGTGATGCGGCCCGGCCCGAATGCCTTCGTGAACATGTCCCCATACACCGCATCGCCATTCAGCCGCCCCACCAGTTGCTCATGCGGCAGATCCATTTCCACGGGATTGGCAATCGGCCCCGCGGCCTGCTCTTCCAGCGTCGCGGCGCGTCCATCCCAGAACTGCAGCGAGGCATACGCCGCGTTCCACACCGTCGGTGCATTGCGCGTTCCCGTCTTCGCCTGCACACCCGCCGACACTTTCTTTCCATCCGCGAACCCAAGCGCCGGGCTATGGCAACTCGCGCACGACACCGTGTTATCGCGCGACAGCTTCGTATCGTAGTAGAGCCTCCGCCCGAGAGCGATGGTCTCCGCCGTCGGCGGATTGTCCGCCGGAACTGGCACCGGGGGCAAACCCAAGGAAGCCGGCAACACGACCGCGCTGCCAATCGGCTTCGCCGGCTGATCCACCGGCGTCTCCGTCGCGCACGAAACCAGCAGCAACGGCGCAACCGCCGCAAGCCACCACCTAGAAAACAACACTGTCCTTCTTGGCATCTATCTTCTCCGCATCGATTCCCGGCACCTTCTTCAGATCCTCGATGCTCTTGAAGTCGCCGTTCTCCTTGCGGTACTTGATCACCGCCGATGCCTGCGACCTCC
>CALFYN010000737.1 GCA_937952345.1 uncultured Acidobacteriota bacterium | reverse complement strand
ACAACGCCGCCATGCAGCGCATCGAACTGCGGCGGCGCGATATGGCCGGAGTGACTGACGTGCGGAAGTTGTCGCGCCTTCTGCTGCCCGGCAATTGGGAGGTACGCGTCAACCCCACTGACGGCGTGGCGTTCACCAGCTTCAGCGCCACTCCGTACGGTGTAGACCGCTCGCGAAGGATGCCCGAAGCAGCCGACGCTCCGATGATGAGTCTGCGCGATGCCGCCCATGCCGCGGTGAACATCGGATTGTCCACCAAGCCAGGGCGCATTGAAGGCGCCGTGCTCCACGAGAAGAAACCGGTGATCGGCGCGCCGGTGTACCTGCTGGCGGCGACATCATCCGTGAAGCAGCGCGTGCACGGACTGCTGGAAGTGCAAAGCGACCACGAAGGCAAGTTTGCGTTCATTGGATTGCCCGCCGGGGACTACCGCATCATCAGCACCGTGGATCTGGATGAACTCGATGAGAACACACTCGATCACGCCCGCGCCGAATCGGTCACCGTGACCGAAGGCGCCACCAAGAGCGTCACGATATCGCTCTACGAAGTGAAGTGAGCCTCAGGGCGCCACATAGGCTTTCCGCGCATGCACCCGCGCGCCCCGATAGCGCGTGCGCGCCGCGTCGCTCAATTCCACCGTGATCTTCCGCTGTTCCCCCGCCTTCCCTTCCGCCGCCGCAAAGTGCAGGCTATAACGCAGGCGCATCCGCTCCATCATGCGCCGGAAATCCTCCCCGATTCGATTGGCTTTCAACACTTCGCCACCCGTTTCCCGCGCCAGGTCTCTCAAATCCACACCCAGCAGCCGCATGCGCAGATTCATTCCCCCATTCAGAAAACGCGGCCCCTTCACCTGCAGCGCGTTCACGACCACATCGGCTTCCCACAGCTTCCGCAACACGGCCGGTTGCGGCTGATACGATTCGCTCTGCCCATCGCTGATGAGCAGAATAGCGCGCCGCCGCTGCGACCGCGCCAAATCCAGAAACTCCCCCGCCGCATGCTCCAGCGCCCCGTGAATATCTGTTCCGCCGCCGAACGGACGCCCGCAGATTTCGGCAATGGTCCGCTCCACCTTGGCGCGATCGCTTGTGAAATCCGCGGCCACCATGGCCCGCCGCGTGAATCGCGTCACCGCCACTCGATCGCCGCCGCGCAGCGTTCGCAGCGCCTCATGCGCCGCCTCGCTCACCTGGCGCATTGCCTTGTCCATGCTGCCGCTGGTATCGAGCACCAGCATCACATCCAGCGGATCCTCCTCCTGCCCGAAATACAGAATCTCGCGTGGAGCACCGTTGTCGCGCACCACGAAATCAGCTTTCGTCAAATCGCGCACGATGTTCCCGCCGGCGATCACCTGCGCATCCACGCGCACCAGGGCCACACTCGCGCGGAACACCGCCGGCTGCCCGTACAGCGCGATACAACCGGCCAATAGCGGGAGAAACCTCAATCCGGCAGCACCTTGATTCTCAAATCCTTGAACTCCATCCGGAACGGCGGACCGCTGTGCAGTTGCAGCGCAATGAGCCCGGAATCATCCACCGCCTCATTCTCCACCCATTCCACGCTTTTCACACCGTTCAGTTCGAGCGTGATGCGATTGCCCCGCGCGGTCACCGTGTACTCATTCCAATCGCCTTTTTTCAACCCCGCCAGCGCCGCCTCGCTCGCTTTCACCAGCACTTTTTTGCGCCGTGATTCATCGTACAGGCATCCCCAATACTGCTGTCCCATATCGGCCTGATAGCCGATCACCTCGTGCGAGCCCTCCATCGGCTTGCTGCGAAATTGAATGCCCGAATTTGCCTTGCCCGTTTCATCCGTCATGCGGAAGGTGACTTTCAGCACAAAATTCCGGTAGTGTTTCTTGGTACGGAGGAAATCGTTGTATTTGAGCCCTGGAGATGTTCCGATGATCATGCCGCCTTCCACACGCCACAATCCCGGCGTGTCCACAATCCATTCCTCAAGGTTCTTACCGTTGAACAGCGGGCGGAATCCATCCTGGGCAAAGGCCGCGGCGGCGAACAGCAGCATCAGGGCAAGTCTCATGCTCCTGATTGTAAGCGCGCTCGCCGCCACCGTGCAGGCGCAGGATTGGCCGCAGTTGCGCGGACCCAATCGCGACGGCGTCTACAGCGGCCCGGGCCGCAAGCCCGTCCAGCAACTTTGGAAGAAAAACATCGGGCAGGGATTCGCCGCGCCATCCGCCGCGCAGGGCAAGCTGATCGTCTTTTACCGAGACGGCAACAAAGAACTCATCGAAGCCTGGAACCCCGCCAGCGGCGCCAAAATCTGGAGCTACGGCTATGCCACCGCGTACCGTGACGATTTCGGTTTCGATGAAGGCCCGCGCGCCGCACCCACCATCGACAACGGCAAGATCTACACGTTCGGCGCCGAAGGACAACTCCACTGCGTGAACCTCGCCGACGGAAAAAAGATCTGGAGCGACGACACGCACTCGCGCTTCAACGTGCGCAAAGGCTACTTCGGAGCGGCAGGCGCACCCATCGTCGAAGACGGCAAAGTGCTGCTCAACATCGGCGGACCCAACGCGGGCATTGTCGCCTTCGACGCCAATACGGGCAAACCGCTCTGGCAACTCACCAATGACGAAGCTGGTTATTCCTCGCCCGCCGCTGCTCTGCTCGGCGGATTGCGCCGCGTCCTCTTCCTCACCCGCGCCGGACTCGTCGACATTGACGCCGCCGCCGGCAAAGTACGCCATCAGATGCCGTGGCGCTCGCGTTCGCAGGCTTCGGTCAACGCCGCCATGCCGCTCATTGCCGGCGATGTGCTATTTCTTTCCGCCAGCTACGGCACCGGAGCCATCGCCCTCGAAGCCAAGGGAAACGCCTACCGCAAGCTCTGGTCGAACGACGATTCCCTGTCGTGCCATTACTCCACACCCGTGCATCGCAACGGCGTGCTCTATGGATTCCACGGCCGCCAGGAACAAGGCCAGCAATTGCGCGCCGTCGAACTGCGCACCGGCAAAGTGCTGTGGAGCCGCGACGGCCTGCGCGCGGGAACCGTCACGCTCGCCGGCGACACGCTGTTCGTGCTGTGCGAAAACGGCGAGTTGCTCACCGCTGCGGCCGATCCGAAACAGTTCCAGCCCAGCGGTAAATACCCGCTGCTCGATGGCGTTGTGCGTGCCTACCCCGCCATCGCCGATGGCCGCCTCTTCCTCCGCAACGAAACCAGCATCACCGCCTACCGCCTGCAATGAACCAGCACAAGAAACAACGCGGCGTGATCGCCGGCTGCGGCTACTTCGCCCGCATCCACATGGAAGCCTGGAACCGCATGCGCGATACCGTAGCCATCGAGGCCTGTTGCGACATCGAGCAGGATAAGGCATTTCACTTCGGCAACCAGCACGGCATCACTCGCGGATATTACGACTACCGCCGCATGCTCAAGAACGAGAAGCCGGATTTCGTCGACATCGTCACCCGCCCCGATACCCACTTCGAAATCGCCGCCGCGGCCGCGGACCTCGGCATCGCCGTGCTTTGCCAGAAGCCGCTCGCCCCCACGCTCGAACAATCGGAACAACTGGTGGACTATTGCGAGCAGCGCAACGTACCCCTCATGGCTAACGAAAACTGGCGCTGGCAGGCATGGTTCCGCGAACTCAAATCCTTGCTCGATTCCGGCATCATCGGCAAGCCGTTTTATTTCGCACTGCGTCACCGCGTGCCCGACGGCGTTGGCGAACACCCCTACGCCCGCCAGCCCTATTTCGCGGAAATGCCCCGCCTGCTGGTGATCGAAACGATGATCCATTTCATCGACACCGCCCGTTTCCTGCTTGGTGAACTGACCTTGCGCGATGCCCTGCTGCGCCGTGTCAATCCGCACGTGCGCGGCGAAGACGTCGTGCTGCTCACCTTCGAGGGCGATGGATTCACGGGCATGATCGACGGCAACCGCCTCAGTGCCGCCGAGCAGGAAGGTCCGGTCATGGGCGATATGCGCATCGAAGGCGAACACGGCGCGTTGTCACTGCGGGGCGATGGGCGCATCTGGATACTCCCCGTCGATGCCCCGGCCCGCGAACACGCCTACATCCTCCCCACCATCGGCTATCGCGGCGACAGCGCCTACCACACGCTGCGCCATTTCCTCGATTGCCTCACCGCCGGCCGGCCTTTTGAAACCTCCGGCCGCGAATACCTCAAGACCACACGCCTCGTCTTCGACGCCTACCGCAAGGCCGGATGGTCATGACGCATCGCGCATCATAGCCACCACAACGTCCTCCACTTCGCGAGCCACCGGCTCAAGCGCCGGCGAATCGAACATCTTCATGAGCGCGGTCGGCAGAATCGTCGCCAGATGCATGCCGTCGGCAGCCTGATACACCGAGATACGGCATGGCAGCGCCGCGGACAGCGCTCCGTCGGCCTCCAGCACCTGCTTGGCCTTGTGTGGATTGCAGACCTCGTACACCAGGCAGGGAATGGCCAGTTCCACGCCCTTGTTCTTCATCGTTTGCCGCAGGTCATGCACCGCGATGATGCCGAATTGATGGCGCGCGGCCGAATCGCGCAATGCCTGGTCGATCTCCTCAACCGAGCGGCGGGATGGGACTTGAAAAATCATGACGGTCTCCTCTCCCATTGTCACCCCGCGCCGCCGTTTGCATCTACTTCCGCAAAGGAGTGATTGCTGTGACTATCGACCGCTATCTTCGTCTCATCGCCGGCTTCTTCGTCATGACCACCGTGGCCCTCGGCTATTGGGTGGATCCCCGCTGGTTCCTGTTCACCGGATTCGTGGGGCTCAACCTCTTCCAGTCCGCTTTCACCAACTGGTGCCCCATGATCACCATCCTCAAGAAACTCGGAGTACCCGCAACCGTCGGAGGCTGCTCATGAGACTGGCCGGCGTGATCCTCGCGCTTTCCCTGGCTCTGCCCGCACTGGCCCAGGATGCGCTCCTCAAACAGGCGCAGGCGGCGTTCCGCCCCGTGCCCGCCACCGCCCCGGTGCTGAAGTCGAATCCCGCCAATCCGGCCAAAGTCGAGTTGGGCAAGATGCTCTTCTTCGACCCGCGCCTCTCCTCCAGTTGGCTCATCAGTTGCAACACCTGCCATAATGTCGGGCTCGGCGGCGTCGATATCCTCGAAACCTCGATCGGCCACGGCTGGCAGAAAGGGCCGCGCAACAGCCCCACCGTCCTTAATGCGGTCTTCAATATGGCCCAATTCTGGGATGGCCGCGCCAAGGATCTCAAGGAGCAGGCGATGGGCCCCGTCCAGGCCGCCGTGGAAATGAACAGCACGCCCGCCCGCACCATTCAAACACTCAAGAGTATTCCCCAATACGTAGCGCATTTCCAGAAAGCCTTTCCCGGCGAAGCCGATCCGGTGACGTTCGAAAACATGGCCCGCGCCATTGAGGTGTTCGAGGCTACGCTCATCACTCCCGATGCCCCCTTTGACCGTTACCTGCGCGGCGACGCCACGGCGCTCAATGCCGCACAGAAGGAAGGTCTGCAGGTCTTCATGGCTAAGGGATGCCGCAGTTGCCATGGCGGCGTGAACCTCGGCGGCCAGGGTTATTTCCCCTTCGGTGTCGTCGCCAAACCGGGCGGCGAAGTGCTGCCTCCCGCGGACAAGGGCCGCTTCGAGGTCACAAAAACGGCGAGCGACGAATATGTTTTTAAGTCCCCCTCGCTGCGCAACATCACCCTCACGGCGCCCTACTTCCATTCGGGCAAGGTCTGGGATTTGAAACAGGCCGTCGCCATCATGGGCTCGTCACAACTGGGCGCCACGCTCACCGAAAAGGAGACGGACGCCATCGTCGCATTTCTGCGTTCTCTTACCGGCCGCCAGCCGGACGTGACGTATCCCATTCTGCCGCCGCACACCGCCACTACCCCGTTGCCGGACGCCGCCGTGAAAACGGCTGCCCGCCATTAACCACACTCCGCCACACCACGCAAACGATACGACAAACATTCCGGACATTTCCCGACTGATTTGCAAGGCTATAATGCGTGCATGAAATGGACCCAGCAGTCTTTCCCCAGAAAACGTGCCTCTGTTTCGCGCCGTGCTTTCCTTGGCGCCGCGGCGGGTGCGATCGCCTCCACGTTTTGGGCGGATCAGGATCTGGAAGCCGCCATGCAAAACGTCAGTCAGAACTCCAAGCCCTCCGACTTGAAGATCACTGACCTGCGCGTGGCCACCGTCGCCCGCGCTCCCATGACGTGCCCGCTCATCCGCATCGACACCAACCAGGGCATCTACGGCCTGGGCGAAGTCCGCGATGGAGCCAGCAAAAACTACGCCCTCGTCCTGAAGAGCCGCTTGCTCGGCGAAAATCCCTGCAACGTCGACAAGATTTTCCGCAAGATCAAACAATTCGGCGGCCACGCCCGCCAGGGCGGCGGAGTCTGCGGCGTCGAAATGGCCCTCTGGGATCTCGCCGGCAAGGCCTACAACGTGCCCGCCTATCAGTTTCTCGGCGGCAAGTTCCGCGACAAGGTGCGCTGCTACGCCGACACCACCCAGACCCGCGACCCCAAGGAATTCGCCCGCCGCCTCAAAGAACGCATCGACGTCAAGGGCTTCACCTTCCTCAAAATGGATCTCGGCGTCGGCCTCGTCGAAGACAAGCCCGGAGTCGTTTCCCGCCCCTTGGGCACCACCAGCCGCAACTTCGGCATGGTGCAACACATGTTCACAGGCATGGAGCTCACGGAGAAAGGCGTCGCCCTCATGGCCGACTATGTCGCCCAGGTCCGCGAAGTCATCGGCATGGAAGTGCCCCTCGCCGCCGATCACTTCGGCCACGTCGGCGTCAATTCCTGCATCCGCCTCGGCAAGGCGCTGGAAAAGTACAACATGGCCTGGCTCGAGGACATGATCCCCTGGCAACACGCCGAATTGATGAAACAGATCACCGACGCCGTCGACATCCCCATCCTCACCGGCGAAGATATCTACCTCAAGGAAGATTTCATCAAGCTCGCCCGCATGCACGCCGTCGATATCGTGCACCCCGACCTCGCCACTTCCGGAGGCCTGCTCGAAACCAAGAAGATCGGCGACGCCTGCCAGGAATACGGCGTCCCCATGGCGATGCACTTTGCCGGCACTCCGGTCAGCTTCATGGCCAATGTCCATTGCGCCGCCGCCACGGAGAATTTCGTCGCCCTCGAACATCACTCCGTCGATGTCCCCTGGTGGGAAGACATGGTGCACGGCGAAAAGCCGCTCTTTGAGAAAGGCTTCGCAAACGTACCCACGAAGCCCGGCCTCGGCGTCACCCTCAACGACGAAGTCGTCAAGCAGCATCTTGCCGAACCCGGCTATTTCGAGCCCACGCCCTATTGGGACAAAGACCGCTCCAACGACCGCCACTGGAGCTAACGTACGATTGTCCAGTGAGCCGGCCGTGAGAACATGGAACTATGTCCGACCGGCTCACTCTGTCCTGCTGGCTGCGTAACTACAACGCGCTTTCGATGATCCACAATTGGGAAAAACTGCTCGGCCTGTTCCCCTTCTCCAGGCTCTCGCCGCGTTCCACCGTGTTGCGCGTCTACGCGGTCAATCTCAGCGAACCCATTGTCTTTGAGCGCGCCTATCCGCCTCCCTTTACCCCGACCGAGGCCATCGCCATCTCGCGCGAATTCCAGCACGAGGATTGCGCCTATCAGCTCGAATGCGCCTGGGATCTCATGGAACTCGGCGAAGAAGACTGGCAATTGACTCCCGTCAACGTCTCCCTCTGGTGCTTCGGACCGGAATTCGACAACGACACCACCGATCACCTCCGCATCGAATTCGGCTTGGAGGACACGTTTCTCCCACAGCCCGGTGACGATGCCAGCATTCGCGCCTCCCACACCAATCTGCGCAGCCTCATGCACCTCGTCGAACAGGTTGGCGCCAAACTCCCCGTGGAACGCAAGCACCTTTGGTCGGAATCAGGCTTGAATTTCGCCGAAAAGCTGCAGTCAGCGCTCTCCGGCGGCGGCTTTTCCGGCCTCGCCGTTCAATAATTTCTCGACCGCCGTTCCCAGCATTTGCGGCAGATACGGCTTCTGCAAAAACGCCACTTTGCGCCCCGGCGGAATCGGCACCTGATCGATATCCATGAAGCTGCCACTCGATACCAGCTCCGGCAGTTTCGGCTTCCGCTCCAACACCCCAAACAGCAAATCCATCCCGTTCATGTCGGGAAGCCAGTGATCCAGCACCGCTAGATCAAACCCTCTATCATCCGCGTCCAGAACATCCAAACCTTTTTGCGCGCGATCACAACACGTCACTTCGTGGCCACAACGGGCCAGGTAGGTTTCGAGCAGCTTAAGCAAGGCTCTCTCATCGTCTACGACAAGAATGCGTGCCATTTTTTTTGTAAAGACCTAGTGTACTCCAGTTCGCCGCGCGAGTTTACACCAGCTACAAAAATATCGCGCACGCCGCCCGCCGCCGGAATGATAGGCTAGGAATTTCCATGGCCTCCAAAGCAACCTACGACGACGTCAATCTCATCCTCCGGCTCTATGAACTCCGCCGCGACGAACGCATGCGCGAAGCCCGCCAGTGGTTCGCCTCCATGTTCCGCCCCATCTCCACGCTCGAGGAGTTCAACAAGCTGTGCCCCCCCGGCTCCGGCCAGAATGCCAACTTCCGCATGGTCACCAGCTATTGGGAAATGGTCGCCAGCTTCCTCGCCAGCGGTGTGCTCAACGAGGAACTCTTCTTCCAAAGCGGCGGCGAACTGCTGCTCACCTGGATCAAGATCAAGGATCTCGTGCCCGCCCTCCGCAACGCACGGCGCAACAAGCGGCTCTACATCAACCTCGAGACCGCGGCGGGTAAAATGAAAGACTACATGAGCCGGGAATCCCCAGAAGCCTACGACACCTTCGCGGAAACCATCCGCAACATGGCCCGCTGATGCGCCGCGAACCGGAATTTTTCGAAGAGCAGGAACTGGCGCTCGTCTACATCGCTAGGAAACTCAAGGACGCACTCGCCCTCGAGGAAGTGCTCACTCGCGCCGAATTCGACTACCTCGTGGAACCGGATCGTTATCGCGGCGGTGTCATTTTCCAGACCGAGCGAGTCGGCGCGTTCTTCTATGTCACGCCCGACGAAGAAGGACGCGTCCGCGAATTCCTCGCCGCCAACGGCTTCGCGCCCTGGCACCCCGCCTAACTCAACCGTGATTGCGCCCGGCGCGCCGTTTTCGCTACCTTGAAGGTTCCTCCCCCAAGGATTCCCTGGCAGAACTATGAGCGAACCAACGCCCCTCGTGGGCATCATCATGGGCAGCAAGTCCGACTGGGAGACGATGCGCCACGCCGCGGAAATGCTGGAGCGGTTTGCCGTCCCCCACGAATGCCGTGTCGTATCCGCGCACCGTACCCCCGATTGGATGGCCGAATACGCCAAAACCGCGGAACCGCGCGGCCTCGAAGCCATCATCGCCGGGGCCGGCGGCGCCGCCCATCTCCCCGGCATGGTCGCCGCTCACACCGTGCTCCCGGTTCTCGGCGTCCCTGTGGAAAGCCACGCCCTCAAAGGCATGGACTCGCTCCTGTCCATCGTCCAAATGCCCGGCGGCATTCCCGTCGGCACGCTGGCCATCGGCAAAGCCGGAGCCACCAACGCGGCGCTGCTGGCTGTGGCCATTCTCGCCAACAAACGCCCCGAACTGCGCGAAAAACTCCATGCCTTCCGCCGCGAGCAATCGGACAAGGTGCGCGCGGACGTGCTTCCATGAAGCCGATTCTGCCCGGCGCCGCCATCGGCGTCCTCGGCAGCGGCCAACTGGGCCGCATGTTCGCCATCGCCGCCCGCCGCATGGGCTATCGCGTCCACACCTTCTCCCCCGATTCCGACACGCCCACCGGACAGATCAGCGACGTGGAAATCGCCGCGTCCTATGACGATCTCGACGCGGTCCGCCGCTTCGCCCGCGGCGTCTCCGCCGTAACATTCGAGTTCGAAAATGTTCCCGCGGCCACGGCCGCCGCCGCCGCCGAACACGCCCCCGTACGCCCCGCCGGCTCCGTTCTCCACACCACCCAGCAGCGCATCCGCGAAAAAACATTCCTCGAATCCCATGGTCTGCCCGTCGCCCCGTTCCGCATCATCCGTGACGAAGCGGCGCTCACCCAGGCCGTCGCCGACCTCGGCTGCCCTTCCATCCTTAAGACCGCCGACTTCGGCTACGACGGCAAAGGCCAGGTGCGCATCAATGCTCCTCATCAGGCCCTCCCCGCCTGGGACACCATCGGCCGCCGCGATGCCGTCCTCGAAGGCTTCATCTCCTTCGCCAAGGAAGTCTCCGTCGTCGCCGCGCGCTCCCTCACCGCCGAGTACACCGACTTCGGCGTCGTCGAAAACACCCACCGCCATCACATCCTCGATCTCACCGTCGCCCCCGCCGATGTTTCCCCGCGCGTGCAACAGCGGGCCCGCGAGATCTCCCGCGCCGTCCTCGAAGCGCTCGATGTTGTCGGTGTCCTCTGCGTCGAACTCTTCCTCACCCACGACGGCGAACTGATCATCAACGAACTCGCGCCCCGCCCGCACAACTCCGGCCACTTCACCTTCGATGCCTGTGTCACCAGCCAGTTTGAGCAGCAGTTGCGCGCCGTCTGCGGTTTGCCGCTCGGCTCCACCGCGCATCTCTGTCCTTCGGCAATGGCCAATCTGCTCGGCGACGAATGGTCGGACGGCGAACCCGATTGGGCTACCGCCGCCGCGCTGCCGTCAGTCAAGATCCACCTCTACGGCAAAACCAGCGCCCGCCCCGGACGCAAGATGGGCCACCTCACCGCCCTCGCCCCTACCGCCAGCGAAGCCGCACAGATGGTCCTCCGCGCCCGCCGCCTGCTGCGCCGCGGCGATGCCTGACGATTCGGTCAAAGGATACTGAAGCCGGCCGCTCGCCGCAGTTTCTTGTCGAACGTCATGGTGGTGGAACACCCTGCCTGTAGATTGCGACAGCCAATGAAGTGATCCGCAAACCCGCCGGCCGAGGAGCGGCAGGACCGGATCGCCTCCAGATACGCTGCTTCATCCTCCAACTGAAACACGTCCGAATCCGCCAGGGACTCCAGTGCATCCAGCACCTGATCTTTGCTGTAGCCGTACGATCCACCCAAAACCCAGGCAGTTTCGCAAAGCACAAGAGCTGATAGAAACGCCCTCTGGCCGCTGTTTCGCAGCCGGCGTAGTAATTTGCCGGCTCGATCCTGTTGCTCCCGGTCGTCATCCACCAGAAACCGCACCAGTACATTGGTATCGAGCCCGATCATGATTTGCCGTGTTTGCGCCGAAGGTGCGCGGCTACCCCTTCGTCCATCTCCTCCACCGATAGTCCCCCCACGGGAGGACGCCCAAGAACCCCGCGGAGCGTTTCGAAGGGAACCTTTTGGGCCCGTATCAACACCCCATCTTGCGTGGGAGTAAACGTGATCCGATCTCCTGCACGCAACGACAACTTGTCCCGGATCTCCTTCGGTATCGTAACCTGCCCTTTGCTGGTGAGTGTCGCGATAGACATTCCTTACCTGTGGTAAGGATAGCATGCGCTCCACATCGGCCGACTCACGCCGGCCGCTCGCCGCGCGTAAGAATGCCACCCACCCACTCCAGCGCCTTCGCCGGCGTCAAAGGCTTACCGAGTTTCCGCACTACCGTCACGTAGAACTCCTGCAGCACTTGGGCCGATATACCGAAATTCTCCGTCTCCAGCAGCTCCAGTGCGCGCACTCGCTTCGCTTCCTCCGTGCCACGCCCGGCAGCATACACCAGGACATCCGTATCCAGAAACGAGTCAACGTTCATGCAGGTCGTCCTTCGTCCACCGTGCCGCCCCGATTCGCCCCTCCGATCGCTCACTCAACTGACGAATCTTGCGCCGGGCCTTGCGGACGTTGTCGGTATGCGCGGCCAGCCGCGTCAAATACTCCCGCACCAGCGCATTCACCGTCGAATCATGCTCCAGAGCATAGCGCCGCGCCCCAGCCAGGACATCGTCGTCGACACTGAGCGTGATGTGCTTCATATCCACAGGTTATGTGCGACTGTGTGAGTTGTCAAATCGCTTCACATCCGCCAACAAAAACCGCGGCGGAGCGTTCAGCATCCGCCGCGGTATGGATTGTCCAGTTTGGTGGTGTGTTTACTCGTTCGGCAGCGAACCGGCGAGAATCTGGCTCTGGTACTGCGCACGCGCGCCCCGAGCCCCAACTCCCAGCGGCCGCAGTATGCGGAAGGCCACCGGATCGCCCGGCTTCAGCCCCGACTGGATCTTCTTCACTTCATCCAGCGAGTTCACCGGGTTGCGGTTGATGGACACAATCACGTCCCGCTCCATCAGCCCGATTTCATCGGCGAAGGAGTCCACTTCGACGCGAGTGACCAGCAGGCCGCTCTTGCTTTCCGTGGGCAACTCTTCGCGTTCGGCTTCCGTCAGCGCCCGGATCGAGATCCCGAACTTCGCCTGCTGCGCACCTTCCGGCGTCGCACGCTCCGGAGCATCCGGCCGCCGATTGCGCGAGAACCTCGGATCATCGGCGAACACTTCTTCGCGATCCATGATCTTCAGGTTGAAGTCCATCTTCTTGCCCTGACGGTCGACGGTCAGCGTGGCGTCGGCGCCCACGGGCATTTCGGAGACCCGCGCCACCAGGTCGTCGCCATCCTTCACCGTCTTGCCGTTCAGTGCCACGATGATGTCCTCCGGCTTGATGCCGGCCTTTTCCGCCGGTCCGCCCTTGGCCACAGAGTCCACCAGCACGCCGCTGGTGGCGCCCATCGCCTTCAGCACCTCGGACTGCTTCTCGTACTTCTGCCAGCCCACGCCGATGGAACCGCGCGTCACTTTGCCGTGCTTGATGATTTGGTTGTACACACGCGCGGCCTGATTCACCGGCAGCGCAAAGCCGATGCCCTGATAGCCGCCGTTCTGCGTCGCAATGGCCGTGTTGATGCCGATAATCTCGCCGTTGATATTCAGCAGCGGCCCGCCCGAGTTGCCTGGGTTGATGGCGGCATCGGTCTGGATGAAGCGCTGGAACTGCTGCGCCCCGCTCACATCGCGCGCCAGCGCGCTCACGATGCCCGCCGTCACAGTGGCTTCAAAGCCGAACGGCGAACCGATCGCCACGGCCCAATCGCCCACCTGCACGCCGTCCGAATTGCCAACCTTCGCCGCGGCCAGCGGCTTGCCGGCGTCGATCTTGATCACCGCGATATCCGTTTCGATATCGCTGCCGATCAGCTTCGCCTTGTATTCCTTGCTGTCACCATGCAGCTTCACGCGGATATGATCCGCGCCTTCAATCACATGATGATTCGTGATGACGTAGCCATTCTTGTCCACAATCACGCCCGAACCGGACGCCTCGCGGCGGAACCGCGGCACGGGCATCCCCTGGCGCGGAGCCCCGAAGAAGCGCCGCAACAGATCCCCTTCTTCGTCCTCTTCCTCTTCCGCCGGACGCCGCCGCCGCGCCGATTCTTGCGGCTTCGGTGCGTAGTCCGTGGTGATATGCACAACCGAGGGTTCCAAAACCTTGGCCAATTTCGAGAACTCATTGGAGAGTTGCTTCGGGCTGGGAATAACCAGCGGCGCCGCGTCGGGAGCCGCCGTCTGTCCCTTCTCCGCCCGGACTCCCGTGCTGATCAATGTCCCGATCAGGATCCCGATCGACAATGTGAACAGCAGCAGGCTCGTCGATAGAAACTTCTGCTGGCGCGCTTTATGCAGGAAAGACATAGTTGTTTGTGGATACCTCCCCAAGGGTACGCTTGTGTATCATTATAGCCGCAGGAACTGTCGGACGCCGTAGGTGGGTAGCCATGCGTCCGTGGACATATATTAGGATGGATGCTTCGGGCCCGGCGCTGGTTTCAATTCTACCGTCAGCACACCGGCCAGAATGAGAAACGCGCCCCATCCTGACCTTGCCGTCAGCGTCTCGCCCAGTGCGAGATACGACGTGATCATCGCCGCCACCGGCTCGAAAGCAAAGATCAGCGCGGTGCGCGTCGGCGTCGTGTGTCGTTGCGCCCACGCCTGCACGGTGAACGGAATCGCTGTGCACAGCACTCCGGTGAACAGAATCGCTCCCAGCACACTTGCCCTCTGCGCCGCGTAAGGCGCTTCTGCCCATCCCGCCATGATCCAGCACACGGCGGCGGTTACCGCCACTTGCGTCACGCTCAGCAACTCGAACGGCACGGCGTGCGCAAAACGTCCCAACAGCAGAATGTGTCCGGCGAAAGCTACAGTACAGCACAGTGTGATCGCATCCCCATACCCGATGGCCAGTGTTCCTGCGGGCATCGTCAGCAGCCCCAGGCCAACGGTCGCCATCGCTACCCCCAGGACTTCCGAAGGTCGTGGCGCCTTTCTATAGACGAGAAACGCGAGAAAAGGTACCAACGCACTGGTCAGCCCTGTAATGAAAGCCGACTTCGACGGCGTCGTGTACCGCAGCCCGAAGGTCTGGAAGCAGAAGCCGCCCGCCAGGCACAGCCCCGCCCACATCCCGGCCCGTAGCGCTGTTCCCCGCCCTTCCGCAGCGCCAATCCTGCGGCCGAAGAATAACAGCAATACAACCGCCGCCACTGTGAACCGAGCCGCCAGAAACAGCCACGTCGAAATATGCTCGAGCGTCGCCTTCACCAGCACGAAGCTCGCGCCCCATACCAGCGTCACCGCAATCAGCGCCAGTTCTCCCCGAGTCCGCTCCGACAAACGACTTATCATACGATGAATGCACCGCGACGTCCTGGCCCCGCATCCCGGCCTCTCGATCAAGGATGCCTGTCTCACCCCTTTAGGACTGAGTGTTACGGAGGCCGCGAAGTTCCTTGGCATCGCCCGCCACACTCTTTCCCGCGTCTTGAACGGCCATGCCGGCGTGTCACCGGAGATGGCCATCCGGCTTGAGAAAGCTGGATGGTCCAATGCCGACCACTGGCTTCGCGTGCAGACCGCTTACGATTTGGCGCAGGCCCGCCGCCACGAGCACAACATCAAAGTGAAACGCTACGAACCGCGGTCCGCGGCGTGATTGTGCGGCGTGGGCGGCCGCGTCATCAGCCCGCGAGACACCTCGCACACTCAGCCCCTTGCATGCCACCAATCCGCCATATATACTGAACCACATGGTTCAGTATTCGGAAACCGTCCTCGATGCCTCGTTCGCCGCGCTCTCGGATGCCACCAGACGCGGTGTTCTCGAACAACTCGGACGCGCGGACGCTTCGATCACGGCTCTTGCCGAGAAGTTTCACATGACCCTGACGGGCATGAAGAAGCACGTCGGCGTCCTGGAGCAGGCGGGACTCGTCACCACACAGAAGGTCGGGCGCGTACGGACCTGCAAGCTCGGCCTGCGCGGATTGCAGGAAGAAGCGGCATGGATCGAGAGGTACCGCCAGAACTGGGCCGCTCGCTTCGATGAGTTGGACAAGCTCGTCGAGGAATTGAAACAGAAGGAGAAACCCCGTGGACGAAAGAAGAGATAGTAAAATCAACCCCACAAAATACGACACGACAGTGGAACGGAATTCCGAGCGTGAGCTCGTCGTGACTCGAACCTTCAACGGTCCGGCTCATATTGTCTTCGATGCGTGGACCAATCCCGAGTACCTCAAGCGCTGGTGGGTACCGAAGTCGTTTGGAGCATCCTTCCTTTCCTGCGAGGCCGATGTTCGAACGGGCGGCACATACCGTTTTGTGTTCAGTCACCCTTC
>CALFYN010000736.1 GCA_937952345.1 uncultured Acidobacteriota bacterium | reverse complement strand
AGGTTTTATTCTTTTTATTTTTAATGGTTTGTGATGGGTGAGCGTTGAAATTCCTGTGGAAAAAACACGGGCGTGGGGAATTGTTTAAGATGGGATGGAACGATCTCGCAACATACGGCGGACGTGCTGATCATAGGCGGCGGAATCATCGGTGCCTCAGTGGGATGGAGGCTGGCGCAGCGGGGTGTACGGGTGATGATCGTCGAAGCGAAGAGGTGGGGCGGGGAAGCGAGTTGGGCCGGTGCGGGGATGCTGGTGCCGGGATCGGAGTACGAGGAAGCCTCCGATGCGATGCGTTTCGCACTGCACAGCCTGGCGCTGTATCCGGGCTTCGTGGAGGAGCTACAGGAGGCCTCTGGAGTGCGGGTGGATTTCGCGGCGTGCGGGTCATTGGAACTCGCCGGGACGGAAGCGGAGCTGGAGGCGATCGGGGTGCGAGTGGAGCGGCAGGCGCAATTGACGGTGCGGGCCGAGCGGGTGGGGCGGGGCGATCTGCAGCGGCTGGTGCCGGGCATCGATGCGGGGCTGGCGGGCGGCTATTTGTACCACGGCGAAGGGCAGGTGGATCCGCGGACCGTGATGGCCGCTTTGCGTGTGGCGTGCGAGCCCGCCGGGGTGAGGGTGGTGGAGAACGAACCGGTGGTGGAACTGGAGTGGGATGCCGGCGGGCTATACGCTTCGCTAGGATCAGGGACTGTGGTGCAGGCAGGGTGCGGAGTGCTGGCGGCTGGGGCGTGGGCTTCTCAATTGGGCAAGTATCTTCCTGGCGTGTTTCCCGTGAAAGGGCACCTGATCGGGTATTCGATGCCGGCCGGCAGTCTGCCGCACGTGCTGCGCCATCACCATACCTATGTGGTGCAGCGATTGACGGGCTACACGGTGGCGGGTACGAACGAGGAGATGGTGGGGTACAACCGTGCGGTGGACGAGACGGCATGCCTGGAGATCGCCGGACGTGCGCGCCGCTTGTGGACGGCGCTACCGGAGCAGGCCGCCGACGGCTGGATGGGATTCCGTCCTGGGGTGAACGCCGATGGGCCGTACTTGGGACGATGGCAGGATTCGCGGCTGTGGCTGGCCTACGGGCATTACCGCAACGGAATTCTGCTGGCCCCGGCTACGGCGGAGCGATTGAGCTCGCAGATCCTCGCCAGCCTTTAGGCCGGCCAATTGGGGAACGGATTGACCCGTCCGGTGCGTGCATCCTCGATGAGGGCGTCGATGCGCTTGCGGCGGCGCCATAGCTTTTCCAACATCTGCTCCAGGGGGTCGCGGTCTCCGTTGAGCCACCACTCGGGAACCTGACGGAAAGCGTTGTCCAGGACATCGTGCGGGAAGTTGCGGACCCGGTCGATCCAAGGCTCAAAGGAATTCAGGCCGGTGACGGATTCATAGACGAGCGGGCGGCAGTAAAGGCCCGTGAGTGGGGAATCGTCGAGGCTCCAGTGGGGGCCGCCGAAGGTGTAGCCGTGATCCATCATGAGGGCGACGAAGGCTACCTTTTTCGGCCAGTACTCCTGGGCGAGCCATTCTTTAACCTGAGCGCGGAAGAAGACGCACTGCCGGGAATCGGCATTGTTGACCCACTTGTCGAAGACGAGCATGCCGAGGAAATCGCGCATGTTGGCGATTTGGCGGAGGAGGGCATCGGGGAGGTAGTCGTAGATGACGAAGCGGTTGGGGTCGACGGGCATGCGCGAGCCGAAGTGGAGCCCCGGGGCGATGGGCTGGGTGCGCGATCCGATGGTGATGGCGAGATCGGGGTTGGCGGCGAGGAACTGCTCGCTGAGGAGGATGAGTTCGGTTTGTGGGGAAGGGAGGCCGAGGAAGTGGAGCAGTGTGCGGGAAACCCACTCATTGACCAGGACGCGGCGGTGCTGGGGATTCTGTTTGCACTTGACGACGTAATGATGGTTGTCCTCGGCGACGATGAGGTGGGCTTGCGCGCCGCCGCGCATTTTACGGATCCATTGACGGGCGGCAAGGGGCATGAAACGAATCAGGATACACTAAACCATATGGCTGACGAAACACAGAAGAACGGCGCCGGAGACAAGGCGGCGGACAGACAGCGCGGGATCGACGAAGTCTCGCTGGAGTTGATGAAATTTATCGCAACGACGACGGGGTATGGCAAGCCCAGTAGTTCGTCCGTGGGGTTCTCCGCGGGCAAAGGGAAGTCGGGGAGCGAGGAGTACACAGACGCGCTGCTGGAGTTGTATGAGCGGTGCCGCAAAGTGGTGGGGAAGCAGGGCGAGTAAGGGACAACTGAAACCAGGAAGAGGGCGCACCGGGAGAACCGGCTGCGCCCTCTTCGTATCAACCTGGGAGAATCAGGCCGAGCTATTTCTTCTTTGCCTTTTTGACGGGTTTTGCCGCCTTCTTGGCGGGAGCGGGCTTGGCAGCCTTCTTGACCGCCTTCTTCACCGGGGCCTTCTTGGCGGGCTTCGGTGGGGCCTTCTTGACGGCTTTCTTGACAGCCTTCTTGGCCGGTTTGGCCGGAGGCTTGGGCGGGGCCTTTTTCGCCGGGGCTTTCTTTGCCGGCGCTTTCTTGGCCGGGGCCTTCTTCGCCGGCGCTTTCTTGGCGGGCTTGGCGGCGGGCTTCTTCACCGCTGCTTTCTTGGCCGGTTTCTTGGCTGGCTTTTTGGCCGCTTTGGGAGCAGCGGGTGCTGGCTCCGATGCTGCGGCGGTCGCCGTTGCCGGCGTTTCGGTGGCTGTTGCGGTTGATGCTTCCATCTGGGCTGTGTTTTCTTCTTCCATTAGTTCTTCGTCATCCTCTCCGTTGCCATATTCCTTGATCTCAGAGATGAGTTCGACATGCTCGGAATCGTATTCGAAGCTATCCCAATCTCCGTCATCGGAGAGAGAGTTCGCCAAGAGAAACATTTCCGGAGCATTCTGTTCGGGCATGGTCAAAATTAGAATACAACGTTTTGCCACGAAGGCAAGAGGGGTAGATGCGCTTTTGCGCGGAAAAAACCACGTTTCGGGCGTTTTTTGCTAGCGAGCGGACCGGACGGCCCTGCTGGGAGCCTTTTGGGCGATGGCAGCTCCGGACGAAGCACGTTTCACGGGAGCTTTGCGAGACGGAGCCGGTGTGCTCACTTTTCGCACGGGCGCTTTGGTTGTGCGCCGTGCCGTGGACTTACTGGGAGCGGGTTTCGCAGCCTTCACGGTCTTCTTCGGCTCGACATAGGAGGCGGGGATGACCACGAGATCGCCGGGGCGGAGGTCATTGAGGTTGGCCCGGTTCACGGAAGCGAGACTGTTGGCGGCGGTGCGGTAGCGCTTGGTGATGGAGGACAGATCCTCGCCATCGAGCACGCGATGGGCACGCCAGGAGGCGCGCTTGTCGGGCGGGATCAAGGACAAGGAAGCCATCAAGGACTGCGTGGAGCCCTTGGGGATGCGCAATGCATAGCCGGCGGGCGCAACGCCTTTCAACAAGGCGGGATTGAGCTCGCGGACTTCGGTTTGGGGAATGTCGAGCAGGTCCGCGACGAGCGTCAGGTTGGTATTGGCAACCATCTCCACGGTGTCGTAGACGAGAGGAGGTTCGAGCTGCACGTCCTCAATGCCATAGTCCTTCGCGTTCTTGATCATGATGGTCATGGCGACGATCAAGGGGACGTAGTTGGAAGTTTCGCGGGGCAAAGCATTGCGGCTGCGCAGTTGCCAGAAATCGGCATAACCGGTGCGCTCGACGGCCCGGCCTACGCAGCCGGGGCCACAGTTGTAGGCGGCCATGGCAAGGTACCAATCGCCGAATTCATGGTAGAGATCACGGAGGTGGCGAGCGCCGGCGCGGGTGGCGAGTTCGGGGTCGAGACGCTCGTCGGAATACGGTGTCTGTTTGAGGCCGTATTCATTGCCGCGCCACTTCACGAATTGCCACATGCCGGCGGCGGCTTTGGGCGAAAGGGCGCGTGGGAGGAAGCCGGATTCCGCCTGGGCGAGGAAGATCAATTCCTGGGGTACGCCTTCTTCATCGAGGATGCGGCGGATCATGTCGCGGTAGCGGCCGGAACGCTTCAATGCGCCGATGAGCGTACGCTTGCCGCGATCGGAGCTGAAGAAGTTGATGTAGCGGAGCACCTCGTCATTTTCTTCGAGGGGCAACTGAGAAAGTGTGGCTGCTACCTGGTCCTTGACCTGCGTCTTCAGGTTGGGGTCGATGGGGAAAGTGAGATCGAGGATTTCCTGGAGAGGGGATTTGTCGTAATTGACGGTGTCCTCGAGGAGGCCGGCGCCCATCCCTTCCACGTCGAAGCGATGGATGCGATCCACGTATTCTTCGATGCGCTTTTCGGCGACGTAGCGATCCGGCGCGGACTGGGGCGAGTTGAGCAGGGTCTCAATGGCTTTGTCGAGGGCTGCGCGCGCACCGGCGGCATCTCCTTCCAGGTACAGCTTGCGCCCGGTTTGGAACAATTGCTCGGCGCGCTTGATACGGTTGTCGAGTTGGGGGCGAGGGGCGAGTTGGGGCTCTGACTTCAGGAAGTTGGGTATGTCTTTGGGTGGGACTGCCGCGGCCCGAAGAGCGGGTGGTTCGACGATCACCGGCTCAGGCTCCCGGTGTACCACCGGAGGAGCTGAGTTAGCTTTGGGCGCCGGCGGCAGGAAGTTGCTCCGGAAGAGTTCCGGGTTCGCCGACGGTGCGCAGTTCCACAGACCGAGACAGGAACAAATACAAATGATAAGGACAGCCTTGCGGGAGATGGGGCTTTGATGCATCCTTTGATTCTCGATTTGGATTAGGTGCTCAAATAACACTATTACATCGGAACCTATGACTCTACACTGTAGACAAAGGTCCCGTCAAGGAGGGTCGAGGCAGACATGGCGTGCTATCGTTGAAACTACAGCCGCATGGATCTTGCCTTCGAAGCCGCCTTTCTGAACGTCTGCCTGCTCTGCATTCTCACGGTGCCGCACGAGTTTGCGCATGCATGGATGGCATCCAAACTGGGCGACGATACGCCGGAGCAGGAGGGGCGGTTGACGCTGTATCCGCCGGTGCACCTGGAATTGTTCGGCAGCATTATTCTGCCCGCGCTGACCAGCCTGTTGGCCGGCGGGTTCATCGGGTGGGGTCGTCCGGTGAACACGAATCCGGCGAAGCTGAAATATGGTTTGAACGGCCTGGCGATGGTGGCGATGGCGGGCCCGGCGAGCAACATGCTGCTGGCGGTGCTGTTTGCGGGGCTATCCGTCCTGGCCGGGACTTCGGTGGCGGCGGCCAGCGAGGTAGCGCAACGGGCGGCGTTATTGAGCGTCTACCTTGGTTTGTTCAATCTGCTGCCGGTGCCACCGCTGCACGGATCGAAGCTGCTGATCGCGCTGCGGTTTCCGGTGGCGGTGTATGTGGAGCTGGCGCGATTCGGATTTCTGCTGTTGCTGGTGGCGATGTCGCTGACGAACCTGGGCGGGTATCTGAGCTACTACAGCCAACGGATCACCGAATTCTTCTTCGGATTTTTCTACTGAACCAGGCGCAGGTAAAAAGCCACGACGGGCATGGAGAACAGTGTGCTGTCCAACCGGTCGAGCCAGCCTCCGTGTCCGGGAAGCATGTGGCCGCTATCTTTGACGCCGGCGCCCCGTTTCATGGCCGATTCGGCCAAGTCGCCTACCTGGCCCGCGACGCAGGCGAGGAGCGAAAGGACGGCTGCGTGCAGCATGGGTGTTTCGGGCAAACCGCGGGATAGGAGGATGACGCCATAGAGGGTGGAGAAGATGGCGGATCCAATAGCGCCCTCCCAGGTTTTCTTGGGACTGACCACCGGCGCGAGCTTATGTTTGCCGAACATCTTTCCCGAATAGAGCGCGGCACTGTCGCCAACCCAGTTGAGGCTGACGGCGAAGAACAACCACCAGGCGCTTTGCTGGTGCAACACGATGGCGCATCGCCAGGCTCCATAGATGTAGGTAATTCCGAACAGCAGGGCGGACGCCGAAGGGAGACTATCGGCGAGATCGGGATAGCGCAAAGCCATGGTGGCGGCGACCATGGAGAGGGCTACCAGGACGAGCCACTCCGCCTGTGGGAGGAACAGGAAGACGAGGCCCGAAGCATGGCCAAGCCAGGTATGGAACGGGATGCCCTGCGTGCCTGCGATGACGGCGTATTCGCGGAAGCAGAAGAAGGCCATCGTCGCCACCACGGCCTGAAACAGAAGCTGTGGCCCGTAGAAAATGACATAGATGACGGAAGGGATGAGGATGAGCGCGGTGAGGAGACGCTTCATCGTGCGGGCACGCCGAGGACTTCGGCTTCTTCTTCCTCAGGCTTAGCGGCGGTCAATCCGCCGAAGCGACGGTCGCGTTTTTGATATTCGAGGAGGGCGCGGAGCAAGTCGGAACGCTTGAAGTCGGGCCACAGTGTATCGGTGACATAGAGTTCGGCGTAAGCGATTTGCCAGAGCAGGAAGTTGCTGATGCGCATTTCTCCGGAGGTGCGGATGAGCAGATCGGGGTCCGGTTGGCCGGCGGTGTAGAGATTGCGTTCGATGGCTTGCTCATCCACCGTCAACGTAGCGAGAGTACCTTTGCGGCGCGCCTCGTCGATCAACTGCTGGACAGCGTCGACGATTTCCGTGCGCCCGCCATAGTTGATGGCTAGATTGAGGCGCATGCCGGAGTTGCCATTCGTGGCCGCCACACAGCTTTCGAGCTCCTCTTGGGCGGATGCGGGCAGTGACTCGGGCCGGCCGATGACGCAAAGCCGGATGTTGTTGCGCTGCAGGCGGGGCAATTCGGCCTTGAGGTAGTAGCGAAGCAGACGCCAGAGGGTATCCACTTCGGTGCGCGGGCGCTTCCAGTTTTCCACGCTGAACGCGTAGAGCGTGAGGGATTCGATACCCAGCCGGGCGCACGTTTCCACGGTGTGACGCACGGGTTCCACCCCCGCCTTATGTCCGGCGACACGAGGCAGGCCGCGCTGGCGCGCCCAGCGGCCATTGCCGTCCATGATGACAGCGATGTGGGCGGGCAGACGGGCAGGGTCCAAGGATCGGGCTAAATCCCACTCGCCGGTGTCTGGAGTGAGCACAGCAAACAGATCTTGCATGCGCGTAATGTTTTATAGTAACGCGATGTACGGAGGGGGTTCCACCTTTAGGAAACCACGGGAAGTGCGCGCAGCCGCTCCAGATCGGCGGCGATGCCTTTTGCTCCGTCGTTGAGGACATTGCCGAAATTGATGAAGCGATAGCCGCGGGAAAGGGCTTTGGCCGCAGCTTCGTATCCGGCGACGGCGATACCGGGCACTTTGCCGGCTTTGGAGACCCTGGCCGGGAACTCAATAAGCAGGCGTTCCACTTCCGGATGCGCAATCTGCGTGACCACGCCCAGAGAGGCGGAAAGATCCATCGGGCCGGCGAGCAAGACATCGACACCATCGACAGCGGCGATCTCTTCCACGTTCGCCATGGCGGAGGCGGATTCGATCTGGACGACGATGAGGGTTTCGTCATTGGCCACGGGCAGATAGTCTTTCCAGGGAACATCCATATAGAAGGTCCACATAGGGGAGACACCGCGCGAACCTTGAGGCGGGTATTTCGCATACTCCACCACGCGGCGCGCCTGTTCGGCGTCTTCGACCTGCGGCACCATGATGGCGGAAGCGCCCACGTCGAGCGCCTTCTTGATGAGGCCCGGATCGTTGTTCGAGACTCGGATCAGCGGGGTCACGCCTTTGCGGCGGGCGATGAGCGGGAGTTGATCGATGGATTCGGTGCCGAAAGGCATGTGCTCGGTTTCGATCCAAACGAAGTCCGCGCCGGAGTTGACGGCGTACTGCATGGCGATGGGGTGGGGGGCGATGACGACAGCTCCGAAGGCCGCACCACCAGCGGCGAGTTTCTGTTTGACTGGGTTTTCGAACAAAATCGATGCTCCTGTTTGACTAATGGACGGAATAGCTTTCCAGATGCAGCCGGACGCACTGCTCGGCGGTGAGATCGCACTTGCGGCTCAAGTAGAGAACGAAAGCGTCGTGAAGGTTCTCCATTCTTTCGAGGGTGGGCGGCGTCCGCTGCTTGTGATAGATGAGGCTGAAGGCAAAGAAGGGATAAGTGATGCGGCGCAGCGCCTGGATGAGCCAGCTGTTCCCGCTCCACTCCCAGATCTTTTCGTGGAAGCGCAAATCTTCGCGGATCCAGAGGACGACGTTTTCCGCGTTGACGCCGGCGAGGATACGGGCTTTGATGCCTTCCAGTTCGCGCATCCGGTCCACGGTCATGGAGCGCCGCGCCAGTTCAAGAGCCATGGTTTCGAGCGGCAGGCGCACTGAGGCCATGGCGGCTCCGTCTTCCGGGTTCCAATTGACTACGGAGAAACCATGATGGGGATGATGGCTGACAAGACCTTCTTGCGCCAGCATGAGCAACGCTTCCCGCACGGGACCGCGGCTGATGCGGAGTTGCGTAGAAAGAGCGACCTCGGTCAACTGCTGGCCGGGCTGGAACTGGCCCGAGAGCAGAGCCTCCCGCAGCAGATCCAACGCGCTCTGCCGGATGGAGGTCGCACGCGGTTGAGTAAGTAATGCGGACATTGAGAAAGAAGCCCCAGCATATCAGAATCGTCAGTAGATCAGTTTCAGGCCGAACTGCACGATTCGCGGCGGACCCGCGGAACGCCACGTGCCGAAGGTCGGATTGTTGACCGTGTTGTCGAACTGATTGAACTGGGTGTGATTCAGGGCATTGAAAAACTCCGTCCGGAATTCCAGGCGTGTCGTCTCCGTGAAGTAAAAGTCCTTGTTCAGAGCGACGTCCCAATTGTTGACGGGCGCATCGCGGATGATGTTACGGCCGGAGTTGCCGAAGGTACCGCGGGCGGGAATGGCGAAAGCCTTGGGATCGAAGCGCAGGCGTCCGGGGCCGCCGGGTTCAAAGCCTTCGGGGAACGGGTTCCCGACCAGGTTGGCCCGTTGGCCTCCGGAGCCCACGTTGGCGGGATCGCCGGCAACCAGCACGGACCAGGGGTTCCCGCTTTGG
>CALFYN010000735.1 GCA_937952345.1 uncultured Acidobacteriota bacterium | reverse complement strand
ACCGGGACGGACCGCTGTCCTCAGCAATCACTACCCGCGTGGTTTCATGAACTGTCTCCAACATGCCGATCCTAATTTCGCTTATCGGTTGACTGTCCCATTACGATAGCGTAGCCGAGATCCCACTGGATACTGGCCTGCTGCACTCCGCAGCCTCCATTGGTCTTATCGTACAGGTGGTCCGCTTCGCTGTAAACTCTCTGTCTTTTTTCTCCACTGGGGTATCTTGAGTATGTGATGCTCCTCCTCGCTTCCCTGCTGCTTTCCTCCCTCCCTGGCCAATCCATCACTCTGCGCCCCTACCTCCAGGCCGTTCGCACCGAAGGGTCCCCTCCGCCCGCCCTCGGCCGCGGATCCCTCACCGCCCGCGCCTCCGATGGCGCCACGTGGACCGGCACTCCCGAAGGCCTCTGGCGCGAAGACCCCCACGCGCCTCCCTTGGACCGCAAACGCTACTTCGCCTCCCGCCGCTGGCTCCCCGACGACCACGTCCTCGCCCTGCTCCCCGATTCCGCCGCCGGCATGTGGGTCAAAACCAAAACCGGCGTCTCCCACATCGAGTTTCGCCGCATGACGCTCGAGGAGAAGGCCGCCTATTTCGAAGATCGCATCCGCAAACGCCATCTTCGCCACGGTTTCGTGGCCAGTTCTTCTCTTGCCGAACCCGGCAACCTCGCCTCCAATCGCACCGGATCCACCGACAACGACGGCCTCTGGACCGCCATGTACGCCGCCGCCGAATGCTATCGCTACGCCGCCACCAAATCCCCCGAAGCGCTCGCCTATGCCAAAGCCGCCATCGAGGCCATCCTCAAGCTGGAAGAAATCACCGGCCGCCCCGGCCTGCCCGCCCGCAGCTACATTCTCCCTTCTGAACCCCGCCCCCGCGATGGCATCTGGTTTGCCTCCCCCACCGCCAATCTCATCTGGAAGGGCGATACCAGCTCCGACGAGATCGTCGGCCATTTCTACATCTTCGCCATCGCCTACGACATGCTGCCCGACCAGGAACTCAAGAACCGCATCCAGTCCACCGTGCGCCGCATGATGAGCCTCATTGTCAACCACAACTATACACTCACCGATATCCACGGCCTGCCCACCTGGTGGGGACGCTGGGATCGCGAATATTTCGCCTCCGAACGCGGCAAACCCGACAGCCCGCTCAACGCCCTCGAGATCCTCAGCTTCCTCAAGGTCGCCCACCACATCACCGGCGACCAGGTGTTTGCCTCGCACTACGGACGTCTGGCGGTGGGAGAAGGTTACGCGCCGCTCACGGAAAAATACAAAAAAATGCGCGAAACTATCAATTATTCCGACGAAGAACTCGCCATGCTCAGTTTTTACCCCCTCCTCGGTTTCGAGGATGATCCCGGCTTGAGGGGAGTCTATCTCGCCGCCCTGGACCAGTGGTGGGAAAATTGCCAAAACGAGAAAAACCCCCTTTGGACCTATATCTACGCCACTGCCAACCGCGGCAAACCAGCCCCCCTCGAGGATGCCGCATGGACCCTGCAGCGCATCCCCATGGACCTCGTCTCCTGGACCGTGAAAAACTCTAACCGCACGGATATTCAATGGGTTGGCGATGCCGACCGGTTCGGACGCCGGCAGTCGAAAACGCTCCTTCCCCCCGACGAACGGCCCATCATGAAGTGGAACGGAAACCCCTTCATCGTCGATGGCGGAAACGGCGGCCGCTCCGAAGATGACGGCGCTTTTTTCCTCCTCCCCTACTGGATGGGACGTGCTCATCGCCTGAATAAGGGACATTAACATCCCCTATCGCGGCGATGGTTTTCTTTTCTATCTCCCGTTACGCTGATTGTGGGGGAATCGTCAATACAACATGATCTTATCAAGGTCTTCTGAGTACGCCATCCGGGCGTTTCTCTACTTAGCCAAGCAGGAGCCGGGCCGTCTCGTCATGGCTCGCCAAATCGCCGATGATGCCGGCCTGCCCGGCCATTTTCTCGCTAAGCTCCTGCAGCAACTCGCCCGCAAAGGGCTCGTCCGCTCCAACAAGGGACCATCCGGAGGCTTTGCCCTCGCCGGCGATCCCAGGGAGATCAACATTCTTTCCATCGTGGAAGCCGTCGAAGGAGTCGACCCCGCACCGTTCGGTGTCCTCCCCCTTCGTCCCACCAGCGATGGCTGGAATGCCCTGCATTCGCGTATAGTAGATTATTTGGAGCAAACTTCGCTCGCCGACATCTCCAAGTCCGGAAACGGCTCGGCTCGCAAGAGGAAAGCGGCGAAGAATAATTGATTCCTGCTCCAAATCTACAAAGGAGCGCCAAGCGAATGCATAATTCCGTGCTAGTCCCCATGGTCGTCGAACAGACTTCCCGGGGAGAGCGGGCCTACGATATCTACTCGCGGCTTCTCAAAGAGAACATCATCTTTCTCGGAACTCCCATCGATGATCAGGTTGCAAACCTCATCATCGCCCAGATGCTCTTTCTGGCCGCTGAAGATCCGGAAAAAGATATCTCCATCTATATCAACTCGCCCGGCGGCTCCATCACCGCCGGGCTAGCCATTCTCGATACGATGAATCTCATCGAACCCGACATCGTTACCTATTGCATCGGACAGGCTGCCTCCATGGCCGCCGTCCTGCTTGCCTGCGGCACCAAGGGCAAGCGCTACACCCTGCCCCACGCCCGCATCCTCATCCATCAGCCGTCCATGAGCGGCCTTGCCGGACAGGCCACCGACATCGATATCTATGCCCGCGAGATCCTGCGCATGCGCGAAACTCTCAACGGCATTCTCGCCGATGCCACCGGCCAGCCCGTCGACCGCGTCGCCCGTGACGTCGACCGCGACTACATCATGGAACCCGCCCAGGCCCTCGAATACGGCATGATCGACCGCATCATCTCCTCGCGCGATCAGGCCCGCCCGTAAGCTCTTAAAAAGGGACAGGATTTACCCCCTGTCCCTTTCATTTCTTTCCTAAACCTGCCCATTTCCCCCTGAATTCCTGCCGGCCTCCGCTTCGTCCCTGACCCCCCTCCAGCCCTCCGCACGCTCCACCCCTCGAATCCTGTACCATGGATTTTCAGATCAGAAAATCCTATTGAAGGGGGTCCCATGTTCCGTTCCATCCTGCTGGTGCTCGCAGCCGCCTCGGCCGCCATGGCGCAGGAAGTCCGCGCCACCATCACCGGAGCTGTCACTGATTCCAGTGGCGCGCCCATTCCCGGCGTGACCATCACGGTCACCAACATCGCCCGCAATACCTCGGTTACCGCCGAATCCAACGCCACCGGCAACTACCTCACGCCGTTCCTGGCGCCCGGCATCTATCGCGTCGCCGCCGAACAACAGGGCTTCAAACGCTTCCAGCGCGAAGGCATCCGCCTCGAAGCCCAGGACCGCGCCCGCGTCGACATCGCCCTCGAAGTCGGCGACCTCACCCAAAGCATCACCGTCAGCAGCGACGTCTCCCTGCTGCAAACCGAAACCGCTTCTCGATCGCAAATCGTCGCCAACGAGCTCATCTCCGAAGTGCCGACCCAGGGCCGCAATCCCTTCCAGATCGCCTGGGCCGCCCCCGGTGTCATCAAGACCGGCGGTTGGCGCTATCTGCGCTCCTTCGACATCGCCGGAACGTCCAACTTCGCCGTCAACGGCGGACGCAACCGCGAGAACGAAGTCCTCCTCGACGGCATCAGCAACGTGCGCGGCAACCGCACCGTCATCCACGTGCCCACCATGGAATCCGTCCAGGAGTTCAAAGTCGTCACCAACAACTACGACGCACAGTATGGCCGCACCGGCGGCGGCGTCGTCACCATCGTCACCAAGTCCGGCGGCAACGATTTCCACGGCACTCTCTTCGAATACTTCCAGTCCGAAGAGCTCAACGCCAACCAGACCGAACTCAACCGCAACGGCACCCCCAAGCCGCCCAACAACATCAACACCTTCGGTTTCAACGTCAGCGGACCCGTGTTCATCCCCAAAGTCTTCAACGGCCGCAACAAGCTGTTCTGGCTCCTCTCCTATGAAGGAATGCGCCAGCGCTCGGCCGATCCCGGCTCGCGCTCCATGCCCCTCGCCGAATGGCGCCAGGGCGATTTCTCCAATCTGCTCAACGCCCAAAGCCAGTTGGTCCAGATCTACGATCCCCTCACCACGCAGGCCAACGCCACGCGCATGCCATTTGCCGGTAACCGCATCCCCGCCAATCGCATCAATCCCGTCGCCCGCAACGCATTCCAGTTCTACCCGCTGCCCAATAGCCCTGGCGACGGACCCGGCCGCGTGAACAACTACATCTACCCCTCGCGCTGGATCGGCAACATGGACCAGTGGATCGGGCGCATGGACTACGTCATCAATTCGCGCAACACCTTCTACTTCCGCTACGGGCAGAATCCGTTCTCCGAGTACCGTGGCCTCGTGTTCATTCAGGATCCGTTCAATGACCGCAACCCGGCCGAAACCACCGGCAACGCGCCGCTCGTGCGCAACGGCCGCAACTGGACCTTTGACTGGACGTCCACCCTCTCGCCGCGCCTCACTTTCAACCTCCGCGCCGGCCTGGCGCGCTGGGAAGAAACCACCGGATCGAGCTTCGGCACGGGCTTCGATCAGCGCACCCTCGGCTTCTCCACCGCCACCACCAGCCAGCTCGATCGCCTCGAATTCCCGCAGATCAACCTCGGCTCCTATCAAGGCATGGGCGCCAGCCGCCTGCTCAACGTCGGCACGAACGATTCCTACACCGTGCAGCCCAACTTCAGCATGGCCACCGGACGTCACCTCCTCAAGTTCGGAGCCGAAGGCCGCCGCTACAACGACAACAACAACAACCCCGGCCTCGCCGCCGGCTTCTACACCTTCGACCGATCCTGGACTCGCGCCAACGCGCTCCAGGGGGATGCCGTATCGGGCAACGAGATCGCTTCGTTCCTACTTGGCTACCCCTCCGCCGCCGGCGTAGACAAGAACATCCATCCCGCGCAACGCAATCACTACTTTGCGTTGTTCTTCCAGGACGACTGGAAGATCAGCCAGCGCCTCACGCTCAACCTCGGCCTGCGCTGGGATTATGAAACGCCGGTTGTCGAGCGCTTCGACCGCCAACTCCGTGGCTTCGACCTCAACGCCACCAGCCCCATCGCCAATCGCGTGAGCGGGCTCAGTCTCAAAGGTGCGGTGCAGTTCGCCAACACCGGCGGCCAGCCCCGCGGCGCATTCGATACCGACCGCAACAACTTCCAGCCCCGCATCGGCCTCGCCTACCGTGTCACCGAGAAGTGGGTCGTCCGCGGCGGCTACGGACTCTACTACCTCGGCCAGAACGAACTCGGCTCCACGCAGGGCTTCAGCCGCCGCACCAACGCCATCACCACCACCGACGGTGGACTCACGCCGGCGGTCAGCATCGACAACGCCTTCGCCAATCTCCCTGGCGGCCGGCTGCTAGCCCCCATCGGCAATAGCCTCGGCGCGGCCAGCTTCCTCGGCGAAGGCATCGCCGCCAACAATCTCAACCGGCCACTGCCTTACTCGCATCAATACTCCTTCGATATTGAGCGCGAACTGCCCTTCCAGATGCTGGCCGAAGTCGCCTACGTCGGCAACAACACCCGTAAGCTCCCCGTGGGCACTGCCGTCAACGTTCTGCCGGCATCCGAACTCGGCCGCCGCACCGCCGCCGGGGCCATTGACTCGGCCTACTACACGGCTCGCATTCCGAACCCCATGGCCGGGCTCATCCCCAACAACGCCGGCTTGAACGGCGCCACCATCCCGCGCCAGCAACTGTTGCTGCCGTTCCCGCAGTATTCCGGGCTCACGCTCAACAACAACCCCATCGGCGCGCAGGATTACCACGGCTTCCAATCGAAGCTCACCAAGCGCATGTCCAACGGCATCACGTTCCTTGCCAGCTACGGCATCGGCAAGACGCTGGAACGCGTCAATCTGCTCAACACGCAGGATTTCAACCTCGCCAACCCCGAAGCTTCCCCTCTCGAGAAGCGCTCGGCCACCAACATCGACATCCCGCAGAAGTTCACCGTCGCTGGCGTGTTCGAATTGCCCTTTGGCCGCAACCATGCCTGGGGCAGCGATTGGTCGAAGCCCGTCGATCTCGTGCTCGGCGGCTGGCAGATGAACTTCGACGTGACCTATCAATCCGGGTGGGCCGTCGATTATCCCAACGCCGCGCAGGTTGCCCCCGGCAGCGCCAAACTCTCCGGCAGCGAGCAAACGCCGGAGCGCTGGTTCAACACCGGTCTCTGGACCAATCCAGCCACCGGCCGCTTGGTTCCGCGTCAGGAGCCGTTCACGCTTCGCAACTTCCCCACTCGCTTCGGCGACGTGCGCGTGCCCGGCTATCAAAACTGGGACGCCTCCATCTCCAAGCGCTTCCCCATCAAGGAGAGCATCAACGCGCAGTTCCGCTTCGAGATGGTGAACGCCTTCAACCGGCCCTGGTACACCGGCCTCATCGGCGGAGGCACCGACGTCGCCAACGCCAACTTCGGCCGTCTCAACTTCGTGCAGGGCAATCTGCCGCGCTTCCTGAAACTCGGGTTACACTTCTATTTTTAGGAGCGAATGAAAGCACTTGTTCTCGGCGCTGGGGAGGCTTTCGATGAAAGCTTCCCCAATACCTCTGTCCTGATCGAATCGGAAACCAACCTGCTGCTCGATTGCGGCTTCTCGGTGCCGCAGCAGCTATGGCGGAGCGGCGTGCGCGTGGATGCGCTGTATCTCACGCACGCCCATGCCGACCACTTCTTCGGAGTCCCCGCCGTGCTCGCCCGCATGTGCGACGAACCCCGCACCCAGCCGCTGCCCATCATCACGCAGTATGACGTGTGGCTGCGCTTGCGGCAGTTGCTGGAACTCGCCTATCCGGGCAGCGAAGCCAAACGCACCTTCACGCTCGAATTCCTCGAAGCCTCTCCCTCCCGCCCGCTCCCACTGAACGAACTCACCCTCACCTTCGCCCCCACACGCCACGGGATCAGTAACCTCGCCATTCGCGTGGCCAAGGGCGATCGCTCCATCTGCCTCAGTGGCGACGGCGCCTTCACTCCGCAAAGCCAGGCGCTCTATCAAGGCGCCGACCTGCTCTTTCACGAGGCCTATTCCTTCGAACAGCGCAACAGCCATTCGCACATCGAAGAAGTCGTTGCCATGGCGGTGGAGTCCCAAGTGAAGCGGCTCGCGCTCACACACATCGAGCGCAACATCCGCCAGAACGAACGCGCGCGCCTCGAAGCGCTACGCCATGACACGGGCATCGCCGTGCTGCTGCCCAAAGGCGGGGAGCGCATCGGAGTATAGCGGCATGCAGAGACACCGATAAACCCTTCCGTTTCAGAATCGGCGTTCATCGGCGTTCATCGGCGGCCGATGAAAATCGCCGGTATTCAGCTCAAATTTCCTAATAACGAACGCCCGTACTCGTCGGTGCGCCGCAAGATGTGCTCCCGCAGCCTGGCCCGGTGCTGCGCCAGCACTCCCGCCATCGCCGGCACATCGGCGAGATTCTTCATCTCCCCCGCATCCTTCGTCATATCGAACAGAGTCTCGGTGACGCCCGGCCCTTCCCACAGCGAGTACTTATAACGCGCGCTGCGCACCGTGCGCGAGTCCCCGCACTCCACCACCAGATCCTCGCGCCAGCCCGCCGCCGAACCCTTCTCGGCAACCTGCCGCAGGCTCCGTCCCGGCAACCCCGCGGGAGCCTTCACCCCCGCGAAATCGCAGATGGTGGGATACAGATCAATCGTCGAACCCACCAGGTGCTTGCGGTCAATCCGCCCGGCTGGCACATGCCCCGGCCACGAAATCACAAACGGCACCCGCGCCGATTCCTCATACGGCAGGCTCTTGTGCTCGAAGCCGTGCGCCGAATCCATGTCGCCGTGATCGCTGGTGAAGATCACCACCGTGTTCTTGTCCAGGCCGGTTTCGCGCAGCGCGGCCAGCACGCGCCCGATCTGCGCGTCCACTTCCTCGGTCAACCGTGCGTACACCCAGCGATGCAGCCGCCACTCGTCGGCGGTCCACTTCTCGCGCACGTACTTGCGGAATCCGGTGAGCCGGCTGAACGCTCCCGGCTCGACATCCGTCGCCCCGTGATTCGCCGGCAGCGGCGGACACTTGTCCATGCCCGCGAACAGTTTCGTCGCCGCGGCCACGCGCTCGCGCTCCACCACCGACTTGGGATACATCGCCGGCAAGCGGCTGCCCTTGGTGTAGGCATCGATGGCCATGTAGCAAATATCGTGCGGATTGATAAACGAGGCCACCAGAAAAAACGGTTTGTCGTGTTTCTGTTTTAGGAAATTCACGCACTCGCCGGCCAGCACATCCCGTTCATCGGCGGTGATGTATTCAAACCCGATGCTCTCGGCGGTCATCGGCTTCGGCCAGTGCGTCTTGCCGCCGAACGCCGTGCGGTAGCCGCCCGCGCGCATCGTATGTCCCAGCGCCGCCGGCAGCACCTCGCGCGGCAGTTCGCGATTGGTGTTGCTGCGCATCCCGAAGTGGCTGGGATAGCGTCCCGTCATCATTGACGTGCGCGACGGCACGCACACGGGATTCGCCGGGTACGCCAGTTCGAACCGCGTGCCCGCTGCCACGATGCTGTCCATCGCCGGCGTCTTTACCCACGGATTGCCCGTGCAACTCATCATGCCCGAGTGCTGCTGGTCGGTCATGATGTACAGGATGTTCGGGCGCTCGGCGGCGGCCGCACCGGCAGCCAGTGCCGATGCAGCCCCCAGGAATCCGCGCCGTGTAGTGGTGTGCAGGTTATCCATCGAGTTTCCAGTTCGGCCGGTATTGCCGCTTCAGGTAGTCGTTCGCCTCGGACATGTTCGTCACACGCCCGGCCACCGGATCGTATTCCAGCTTCTTGCCCGCGCGATGCGCCACCAGGCCCAGCAGCATTTGCTCAATCATCGTACCCGAATAATCGAAGTCGCAGTGCGTCTTGCTGCTCGTGCCGTTCTTCACGTTGTTGCT
>CALFYN010000734.1 GCA_937952345.1 uncultured Acidobacteriota bacterium | reverse complement strand
CAACGCGGATCCCGCCGATCCGATGTATGAAACACCGCTCCCCACAGGCATCGATTGCGCCCGCTGCCACGGCGACGCCGTCCGCCATCTTGCCAAGCCTGCCAGGGGCAACATCCTCAACCCGCGCACGCTCCCCACTGACCGTCAACTGGAAGTGTGCCTGCAATGCCATCTCGAAACCTCATCGCACCCCCAACCGCTGTTCCTTCGCCGTGCGGGCCGCGTGGTGTTCTCCTACAAACCCGAGGAACCACTCGCGGATTACATGCTGCACTTCGACCACAAAGACGACCCACCCTTTCGCGACAAGTTCGAAGTCGTCTCGGCGCCCTACCGCCTCTTCCAATCCCCGTGCTTCCTGAAATCCAACGGCAAAATGACCTGCCTCACCTGCCACAATCCGCACCAGCGGCCCACCGCAGCCCGCGAGCCGTGTCTCACCTGCCATGCCGCCACGCATCGCAACGATCAAGCCAAAGCCGCCGGCAACTGCGTCACCTGCCACATGGCGACGCGCGCTCCCGAAGATGCGGCGCTCACCAGGTTCACGGATCACCGTATTTCACGTCGCCCGGAGGGTACCCCAGGCCCCGCGCTTCCAGCTTACAGCGGCCCCTGGCGCCTCTATTGGCCGCGCAACCAGGAATCCCTCGCGCCGCTACTTTTTCTCGCCGAAGCCGCGTTCGGCGGCGCACCCGCCCCTGCATCCCCACTCGACGCTCTCCGCAAACAAGCCCGCCTCGTATTCCCCAACCTGGATGCATTGCGCGGAGCGCTCGCCGCAGCGCCCCGCGATCCTGTTCTGCTCACTCTGCTCGGCGAAGCCCTCAGCCGCGCCGGCAAAACCGCCGAAGCCGAAGGCACCCTGCGAGCCGCCATCGCCGCCGACCCCGATCAACCCGAAGCCTACGTCAATCTGGGAGCGCTGCTCGCCAGGGCAGGGCAGCACCCCGAAGCCGCCGCCCTCTTCCGCAATGCTCTCGCCATCGACCCCTTGCACAAAGCCGCCGCGCACAATCTCAAGCTTCTCCCCTCCCGCTACAATCGTTAGTGCACCGGCATGGAAAATCGAGAATACGCGCAAATGCTCGCTGAAACCGCCGATCTCATGGAGATCGCCGCCGAGGATTCCTTCCGCATCCGCAGTTATCGCAACGGAGCTTCTGCCATCGAGGGCTATCCCGAACGCATTGAAGACATCCTTCGCGACCCGAACCGTAGCGTCACGGACATCCCCGGCATCGGCAAAGGACTTGCGAACGTGCTTAAGGAAATCCTCGATCGCGGCTCCTTTGAGCGCCGCGACGAGATGCTCGAGCGCTATCCGCCCACTGCGCTCGAACTCCTCAAAATCCAGGGCCTCGGTCCCAAAAGCATCGCTCTCATCTGGAATCATTTCCGCGTCAGCACCATCGATGGCTTGGAGCGCCTTTGCCGCGAGCACAAGCTGCAAACGCTGCCTCGGATGGGATCGAAACTCGAAGAGAAAGTCCTGCGCTCCATCGCCCAATACCGCCAAAGTGCCGGGCGGTTCCTGCTCAGCTTCGCCAACACTACCGCACACGAACTCAGCGCTTTCTTTAAGGAAATCCCCGGCATCGAGGAGGTCACTCCCGCCGGTAGCCTCCGTCGCGGCAAGGAAACCGTCGGCGATCTCGACATGCTGGTTACCGGACCTGCTGCCGACAAAGCCCTCGACGCTTTCGTAAAGCACCCGCGCGTACACGAAGTCCTCGTGCGCGGTGAAAACAAGGCCAGCGCCCGTGTCGGGCTCGAAGGCTTGCAAGTCGATGTGCGAGCCCTTCCCCGCTCCAGCTATGGAGCCGCGCTCCAGTATTTCACCGGCAGCAAGGAACACAACATTCACTTGCGCAACCGAGCTCTCAAACTGGGGCTGACGCTCAATGAATACGGACTCTTCCGCCTCGACAACAACGAACAGGTGGCCGGCGAAACCGAGGAGGGCATCTACGCCGCCCTTGGCCTCGATTGGATTCCCCCCGAACTGCGCGAAAATCAAGGCGAAATCGATGCCGCCGCCGAACACCGCCTGCCCAGCTTGTTAACTCTCGCCGATATCCGCGGCGACCTCCACATGCACACTACCGAAACCGACGGCCGTGCGTCCCTACAGGAAATGGCTGAAGCGGCCCATGAGCTAGGGTACGACTACATCGCCATCACCGATCATTCGAAGGCGCTCGCCATGGCGAATGGCCTGGATGAAAAGCGCGCCGTCGCTTTCGCCGCGCAGGTCCGCTCGCTCAACAAGGAAGGCTTGCCCCTCAGGGTGTTCTCCGGCCTGGAATGCGACATCAAACGTGACGGGACTATGGATCTCGAAGTCGAGGCTCTCGCGGAACTCGATTTCGTCGTGGCCAGCGTACACAGCCACATGAACCTCGAGGCAAACGAAATGACCGATCGCATGCTGCGCGCGCTGGAATGCCCGCACATCAAAGCCATCGGCCATCCCACCGGCCGCCTGCTGCTGCACCGCGACGGCTTCCCCTTCGATTTCGAAAAGATTGCCAAGGAGTGTGGCAAGCGCCAAGTCTTCCTCGAAATCAACGCCAGTCCCGAGCGGCTCGATGTCTCCGCGCCGCTCATCCGCCTCGCCAAGTCCCACGGCGTCCGTTTCGTCATCTCCACGGATGCGCACCATCCCAAGCATCTGCACAACATGCCGTATGGCGTATCCATGGCCCGCCGCGGCTGGCTTACTCCCGATGACGTTGTCAACACTCTGCCGTGTGACAAGTTCCAATCTCTGATCGCCTCGAAGTGACAAAACAATGAAACTCCCTACCCTTTTGGCATGCGCGTTCCTGCTGTTGCCGCTTCACGCGGCGGAGCTCAACATCTCGTTCGAAAAGTACAAATTGCCAAACGGCCTGCGCGTCATCCTTGCCCCTGACCCTTCCGTCCCCGTCGTCACCGTCTACCTGGTATACGGCGTCGGCTCGCGCAGCGAAGAGAAAGGCCGCTCCGGCTTTGCCCATCTCTTTGAACACATGATGTTCCAGGGCTCGGCCAATGCGCCCAAGGGTATGCATTTCCAAATGGTCGAATCGAACGGCGGCAATCTCAACGGCAGCACACACCCCGACTATACCGACTACTACGAAACACTCCCCGCTAATAAACTCGCTGTCGCGCTCTGGCTGGAGGCCGACCGCATGCGTTCCCTCGCTATTACCAAGGAGAACCTCGACAACCAGAAGGAGGCAGTCAAGCAGGAGCGTCGCCTCAGTGTGGACAACCAGCCTTACGTCAAGGCTATCGTCGAGGATTTTCCCGCGCTCGCCTTTCAAAACTGGTCTAATTCTCATTCCAGCATTGGATCTTTTGAAGACCTGAATGCCGCCACCGTCGAGGATGTGTCGAAATTCTTCGCCACCCATTACGCGCCCAACAACGCTGTCCTCGCCATCGCCGGCGATATCCAGGTTCCTGAAGCCAAGAAGTTGATCGCCGAATATTTCGGTAGTCTCAAATCGCAGCCTCAGCCGAAACCGCCCGATCTTAGCGAGCCGGATCAGAAAGAGCCGCGCAACCAGCAGTACAAAGATCCCCTAGCCCGTGTCCCGTCGGTGATCGTCAGCTATCCCGGTCCCAAACGCCGGTCTCCCGATTTCTATGCAATGACGATGCTTGACATTATCCTCACCGGCGGAGAGAGCAGCCGTCTCTATCAGGGGCTCGTCAAGGGAACGCAGTCTGTCCTCAACGTCGAAGCCAACCTCGGCTGGCCCTACCAGCAATTCTTCGATTATAAGGATCCCGGCATTTACGCTCTCAACCTTACCTACAACCCCAGGGTCGGCGGCAAGCAGGTCGTCAGCGAATTCGAAACTGAGATCAACAAGCTGAAGGAATCCCTCGTCAGCGCGAAGGAACTCGACCGCGCCCGCAACTCGCTCCGCTCCGTGCGAGTCCGCTCCCTGCAATCCTCCATGTCACGCGCCAATCTGCTGGCCCTTTACGAATTGCTCGACGGCAAGCCGGAACTCCTCAACACCGAGCTTGATGTGTTCCTGAAGGTCACGCCGGAACAGATTCGTGCCGCGGCCAACAAATATTTCGTCCCCGCCAAACAAACCGTATTCGACATCGTGCCCGCGCCCAAGCAGGAGAAGAAGAAATGAAGCCGCTCATTCTGTTCGCCACAACCCTCGCCCTCTTTGCCCAATCGAACCCGCCCGATACTCCCCCACTCCAACCCTATAAGCTTCCCCCAATTAAGCAGCACAAGCTCGGTAACGGACTCACTGTGCTGCTTGTCGAAGACAGGCGCATTCCGCTGGTCACTCTCCGTCTTGGCTTCGTCGCTGGTTCACGCTTCGATCCTTCTGGCAAGGAAGGGCTCGCCGAAACCGTCGCCGCTCTCCTCAAGGAAGGCACCGCCACCCGCAACTCGCGCCAGATTGCCGAGGCTCTCGCCGACATTGGCGCCAACCTCGATGCCTCCAGCAACTCCGACGGACTCACCGTCAACGGGAACGTCCTCTCCGCGCAATTGCCCGCACTCCTCGATCTCACCGCCGATGTTGTCCGCAATGCCAGTTTTCCCGAAGACGAAATCAAGCTCCGCAAACAGAACCGCGCCCAGGAGCTTTCCTTCCGCCGCTCCCAGTCCTCCACGCTCGCCAGCGAAAAAATCCGCTCCGTCCTCTTCGGCGCACACCCCTATTCCCAACTCCTGCCCAGTCCGCAAACCGTCAACGCCATCACGCGCGCGGACTTGATCGGTTTTCGTGACCGCCTTCTGACCCCGGCCAACGCGACACTCGTTCTCATCGGAGCAATCCCACCCGAGAAGCAAACCGTGGACCTGCTCAAGGCGCGCTTCGAATCCTGGACCAACAAACCCGTTCCCACGCCTCCTGGCGGCGAAATCCCCAAAGCAGCCCGCAAGCTGATCGTGATTGACCGGCCCGGCTCAGCCCAGGTTGACATCATGACAGGCCACGTTACCTTCAATCGCTCCCATCCCGATTTCTTCCCCTTAATCGTCGGCAACACGATCCTGGGCGGAGGCACCAGCAGTCGTCTCTTTACGAATCTGCGCGAGAAAGAAGGCTTCGCCTATCAGGCAAATTCCATGCATATCCCCTTTCGCGACAGTGGTTACGTGGCTGCCATCACACAGGTCCGCCCCGAAGTTCTCGAGCCCGCTCTCAAGGGCTTGTTTGCGGAGATGGACAAGATGGCCGCCCAGCCCGTTACCCCCCAGGAACTTACCAACGTGAAGAACTACCTGAATGGCTTCTTCGTCATCGGCCTCGAGAGTCAGGGTGGCCTCGCCGGCCAACTCTCCACCTTGCAGGTTGCAGGTACCCCCCTCTCCTACCTCGAACAATATGTTACCCGCGTGCGATCCGTCGAGCCGGATCAGATACAACGTGTCGCCGCCAAGTATATGACCTCGAAAGATGCCGCCATCGTCGTCGTCGGCGACGCCGCCAAGATCGCCAAAACGGTGGAAAAATTCGGCCCCGTGGAATTGGAGAAAGCTCAGTGAAGAAATTGATTTCGCGCAAGGTGCTACTGGAAACCCCGATTTTTACCGTGTCCGACAACTGGCTCATCGCGCCTCGCGACGGCAAAGTGCGCCGCATCATGGTGGAGCATGGCGGTTCCACCGTCGCCATGCCCGTCGATGAACAGGGCCGCGTCCTCCTCGTCCGTCAGTACCGCTATCCCGCACGCAAAGCCCTCTGGGAATTCCCCGCCGGCAAGATCGACCCTGGCGAGACCGCCCTGCAGGCAGCCAAACGCGAACTGATCGAGGAAACCGGTTTCCGCGCCCGCCGCTGGCGAAAGCTTACCACTTACTATCCCAGCCCTGGCTTTCAGCAGGAAAAAATGAGCATCTTCCTCGCCACCAACCTCATCCCCGGCGAGGCCCAGCCTGACCATGGCGAGGAGAATCTCCAGCGAAAATGGTTCTCCACCGAGGCCCTCGACTCCATGATCCGCAACGGCCAGATTGTCGACGGAAAGACAATCATAGGGTACTTTCTCTGGTGTAATCTCACGGACTAGAGTTTTAGAACCACGAACATGGTTCTACGATCACCTATTCAAGTCAGTAGGAACTACACCTATTCCTCCGCATTTCGCTTCGGGATACTCTGCAAATACAGAAACAACACAATTGAGTCCAACTCGTAGTCGTGGACTCGGAGGAACACTTGAAACTACGTGTGTCTGTTGGACTTGCGACTGCCTTTCTCACCGTTCTGGCAGCAACCAGCGCTCTCGGGGCGTCTTATGACGCCTCCGCGCTGGCCGAACTCACGGGAAGCCGCGGACCAGGCAATGGCCTCGACTTCGGCAACGGCGTATCGTTCACTATTCAGTGGACCATCACCCCCATCAGCGGTGGCTATCGCTACAGCTACCTCCTCACAGGAACAACCGGCGCCGGCATGGGAGTCAGTCATCTCGCCCTCGACACCAGTGATAACTGCACCAACAGTAACGGCTGTGTCACTAACGTCTCTGTGAACGGTGTCGCCCTCGACTCGTCCACCCTCGTCTTTGGCGGTAATACCAGTCAGAACGGCAACCCTCTGTTTCCAGGCAGTTTCTTCGGCGTTCGCTTCCCCGGACAGATCAACCCCAACACCGGTTCAAACCAACTCCCGTTGCTCATCGAGTTTGATTCCACCCGCATCCCCGTCTACGGCGACTTCTATCTCAAACTCGGGCAGGGCGGAGTAAATGGCCGTGGCGGTTCCGGCTGGAACACCGGCGCCACCAATCACGCATCTACCAACTATCTGGACTTCATCGCCCGCCCCGACACCATTACCGTTCATAACCCCGAACCCGCCACGATGGCGCTGATCGGAGGTGCGCTGGTGCTGCTGAGTCTCAAACTCCGCCGCAAAACACTGTAATCGCATCCGGCACACTTGGTAAACTGAAAGACCAATGCTCGCACTGCGTCAAGCTGTCTGCAACGAAATCTACCAAGGCTGGGATTTCGCTGAATCCTGCCGCTCGATGAAGAAGATTGGCTACTCCGGCATCGAAATCGCCCCGTTCATGCTCGCCGAAGACCCAGCCACCATCAGCCCATCCCGCCGCAAGGAACTGGTTTCCATCATGGCCGGCGAGGGGCTCGAATTCGTCGGCCTACACTGGCTCATGGTCGCCCCGAAAGGCCTCCATGTCACTACACCCGACAACACCCTTCGCGAAAAAAGCTGGCTCCACATTCGCAATCTCGTCGATCTCTGCGCCGACCTTGGTCCCAACGGCGTCATGGTGTTCGGCTCCCCGTTCCAGCGAGCCACCACCGGTGGCGCAACCCGTGAAGAAGCCACCGCGCGCTATATCGACGGACTCGCCGCCGTGGCTCCGCATGCCGCCGAACGTGGTGTCCGCATCCTGGTCGAAGCGTTGCCTTCAGCCCAATGCGACGTTGTGCAGTCGCTCGAAGAAGCCGTTGGCATCGTCAACCAAATCAATTCCCCCGGCGTCCGCACCATGTTTGACACCCACAACGCTGTCGAGGAAACCGAACCTCACGCCGTTCTCCTCGACCGCTACTACGACTACATCCATCACGTCCACGTCAACGAAATGGATGGCAAACACTGCGGCAAAGGAGACTACGATTTCAAACCCGTCCTCGCCACACTCCTGCGCCGCGGCTACCAACGTTGGGTCTCGCTGGAAGCTTTCGACTTCTCCTTTGGCTCCGAACCCATTGCCAGCGAATCGCTGCGCTATCTGGAACAGGAAATAGCAAAGATCAATCTATGATGAAAATCGTTGTCACGGGTGGCGCCGGCTTCATCGGATCCTCCCTCGTGCGCGCCCTACTGGAGCGCGCCGACGCGCACGTCATTGCGCTCGATAACCTCTCGTCCGGCAAGAAGGAAAATCTTGCTGGTGTGCCTGGTCCATGGGAACTTGCCGTAGCTGACGTCCGGGACTACGACGCGATCGCCCCCGTGATCGCCGGCGCCGATACCCTCTTTCACCTCGCCGCGATCCCGTCAGTCCCCCGTTCCATCGCCGATCCGATTCCCTCTCATCAAGTGAACACCGATGGCATGTTCCAGGTTTTTCGCGCCTGCCACGCAGCAGGCGTGCGCCGCGTTGTCTACGCCGCGTCCTCCTCGGCCTACGGTGACACCGAAGTACTGCCCAAAGTGGAAACGATGAAGCCGAATCCGCTTTCCCCATACGCCGCCCAAAAGCTGATGGGTGAATACTACGCCTCCGTCTTTTTCAACTGTTATGGCATCGAGACGGTTTCCCTGCGTTTCTTCAATGTCTATGGCCCGCGGCAGGATCCATCCAGTCCATACTCCGGCGTGCTCTCCATCTTCAACAAGTGCATCGTGGAAGGCGTCAGCCCCACCATTTACGGCGACGGCGAACAATCGCGCGATTTCACTTTCGTCACCGATGTCGCGGATCTTTGCATCAAGGCTTCGCTCGCCGGTCCCCAAGTTTGCGGCAAGGTTTATAACGCCGGCAATGGCAATCGCTACACGCTGAATGAAGTGTGGGAGACTCTGCAGAGGATTGAAGGCGTCACACTGCCTGCCAATTACGGCCCACCGCGCGCCGGCGACGTCCGCCATTCCCAAGCCGACACCACCGCGGCCGTACGCGACCTCGGGCACGCCCCTCGTGTCTCCTTGGAGGATGGCCTGCGCGAAACGCTCCGCTGGTTCCGTTCGCAGTAGGTCGTTCCCCTTTGCCCGGTGTTTGCCAATACACAGCACGCACGGATCAACTGCGCAACCGACACGATATCCACAACCTGGTTCGAGGATGGGGGCGGATCTGGTGCACCTGCGGCCCTTCCAGAACACTGCAAAAGAACTGCACGGCGGGACTGCCAGACCACATAAACGGCAAGCAAGGTCGTCGGCAGGCTAGGAGGATCGAGACTGCATTGGTACAATACATAAGTCGGGGCGTAGCGCAGCCTGGTAGCGCACCTGCCTTGGGCGCAGGGGGTCGCGTGTTC
>CALFYN010000733.1 GCA_937952345.1 uncultured Acidobacteriota bacterium | reverse complement strand
CTCACCGGGCTGCGATGCAGCCGGAGGCGGTGCCGCTGGCGGAGGTGCCGCCGGTGGAGCAGGCGACTTGATCTGACTGGTGACGCTGGGAGCCGGAGCCTGGAACATGGCCGTAAACTCCCCAGGCTGCGATGAAGCGGCAGGAGGCGATGGCGGTGCGGCCTGTGAGGGCATCTGCGACGTCTGGAACATCGACGTAAACTCACCGGGCTGCGATGCAGCCGGAGGCGGTGCCGCTGGCGGAGGTGCAGCCGGCGGAGCAGGCGACTTGATCTGAGCCGTGACCGTAGGAGCCGGCGCCTGGAACATCGCCGTAAACTCCCCAGGCCGTGCTTCGCCCACCGGCTCAGAAGGTGGCTCGGGAGGCAATGACGCACTCGACTGCGTCCCTGCAAGTTCCGTTGGGCTCTCCTCACTCACTGGCGGATTCGGCTGCGCCGGAGCTTCCCGTTCCCCGGTATGCCGGAATGGCTCGGCGGCCGGCGCGGGTGGCGCCGCAAACTGCCCGGTCGCGCCACTCACCGCGGGAGGCCCAAAAAGCTGATCGAACTCATCGGCAACCGCCGGGGCAGGTGCCGGGGGCCCTACAGGCGGCGGTGCGGAAGGCTGCATCGGCAACATCTCCGCCGTATTGAACATCGCCGTGATGTCGGAACCCGCCGCTGGAACCGCCGGTGAAGGCGCAGGAGTCGGTGCTGATGGCGCCGATCCCGCCGGCACGCGCCAACGCCCCACTCGCGAAAGCGGATCGTAGCTCCGCGGCGGCGCCGGCGGCGCGCATTTCGTATTCACCCAATCCCGCAAACTGGAGAAACCCTGCAACGGCAACGTCACCACATAGGGCGTCCCCAGGTGTTCGCCGACTTCCAATAGGTGCGTCCGCGACTCATTCGGCAGGTTCCGGATCTTCTCCACCAGATCGTACGGTGGCTCTACCTTACCCGGCACCCCAACGAACAGGTGAACCTCTACGTCCCGCCCCGTCGCGAGTTCCCTACCCTGAAAGCTCTTCACCCCGTCATCGCGCAGGACTTCCAGAAGTTCGTATTTTTGGTAGAAGTTCATGGCGGCGTCTCCTGCAGGGCTGATGTAGATTAAAGCGAAAACCAGCCGTGGATTCCATCATCGCCTATGAAATTTTCCCCGGCAGGGCTTATCTCTATAGCTTCCCAAGTCTAACGTCGCGGACAGCAAAAAAACAACGCCGCCGTGATTGGATGCCGGTCCGTTTCGCGCTTGACTATGTGCGGGTCCCGCAATCCGCCGGGCCTCTCTCCATCGCCGAATCATCGCTCGTGGCTATGGTAGAGTATGTCAGGAGCGAGCTAGGTCGAACCCGGTTACTATGAAGAATCTGTCGCGAGTCGTCTGGTCTGAAGGGATGTACCTCGGTCCCCATCATTTTCAGGCACAGAGCAGGTACTTCGAGGATTCCATTCGATTTGTCGCCGACAGCCTGTGGTTTGAACCCTTCGGGCTCATCGGCGCGGAACTCGACGGCGAGGCCCTGCGCAACGGCACCATTTCCATCATTCACGCACGCGGCACCTTCCCCGACGGCCTCCCGTTTCATATGCCGGACGCCGACGCCTTGCCGCCGGTACGCGCCATCGGCGACGCCTTTCCGCCCACACGCGACCGCGTGACCGTCATGCTGGCCATTCCTCCCCGGCGCTTGAACGGCGTGAATTGTATCCCCATCGCCGAAGCCGCCAAGGATCCATCCGCGCGATTCCTCTCCGAGATCCGCGTCATCAGCGACGAAACCACTGGGTTGGACGAAAAACCGGTTGCCCTCGGCCGCAAGAACATCCAGATCCTGCTCGATACCGAACTCACCGGGGAAGAGGTGGCACTTGCAGTCGCCCGCGTGAAACGCGACGGCTCCGGCAACTACGTCTTCGACCCCGACTTCATCCCCCCTTGCGTCGATTTGGCCGCCAGTGAGCGGCTCATGACCATCACGCAACGGCTGGTGGAGATTCTCGAAGAAAAAAGCACCGCCCTCTCCAGCACCAAACGCGCCAGCGGCAAAACCTGGGCCGAGTACTCTACGTCCGACATCGCTCGCTTCTGGATGCTGCATTCGATTCACGCCGCGCTGCCCCCGCTCAAGCATCTGCTCCTCACGCAACGCGGCCACCCCGAAGAGCTCTACCGCGAAATGGCGCGCCTTGGCGGCGCTCTCTGCACCTTTGCCATCGATTCCCATCCGCGCTCCGTCCCCGCCTACAACCACGAGCAACTCGATGAGTGCTTCAACGCTCTCGATGAACATATCCGCCGGCACCTCGAGATCATCGTTCCCACCACCTGCATCCCCATCCCGCTCACCAAAACCGAGGACTACTTCTACTCCGGCGACGTACTCGACCAGCGCTGCCTTGACCGTGCCCGCTGGGTCTTCGCCATCAATTCCCGCATCGGCGAAGCGGAGATCATTCAGCGGACGCCGAACATCGTCAAGCTCTGTTCCAACAAATTCATCGGCGAGTTGGTGCGCCGGGCCGTTCCCGGTCTTGCGTTGACGCACCTCAAAGTGCCTCCCCCCGCGATTTCAGCCCGTATTGACACGCAGTACTTTGGCGTCAGCCGCGCCGGCGGCTGCTGGGATAGCATCGTCATGACAAGGCAGGTGGGCATCTATGTGCCCGGCGACCTGCCGGACCCCGAAGTGGAATTGTTCGCGATTCTGGAATAGTTCGTCCTTCCACAAGGACACGCCCCTCCAGGGCAATCAGGAGAAAGACCGACATGGTGCAGACACCTGGCGGCGGCTCTCCCGGAACCGCTTCCGGCGAGAGACGCCCCGAAAACTTGGCGTTAATCTTTCAGGAGTTGATCACCGTCATCGAGCGCATGCGCTCCGGACGCCAGAATGTGCCCGACGCCCTGTCGTTTCGTGCGCAGATTCGCGAGGCTCTCAAGGCCGCCGATGCCGAAGGCCGCCGCCGCGGCTACACCGCCGAAGACATCCAACTGGCCATCTTCGCCGTCGTCGCCTTCCTCGATGAATCCATCCTCAACATGCGCCAGGCCGCCTTCGCCGACTGGCCACGGCAGCCCATGCAGGAAGAACTCTTCGGCCACCACATCGCCGGCGAAATCTTCTTCCAGAATCTGCAAACACTCCTCGGAAGGAACGACTCGCACGATTTGGCGGATCTGCTCGAGGTCTACCAGACCTGCATGCTGCTCGGCTTCGCCGGACGCTACAGCATTGGAGGCAAAGCGGAGTTGCGGGCCATCATTGAGGCCGTGGCGGCCAAAATCCGCCGCATCCGCCAGACGGGACCCGAATTGTCCCCCCGCTGGCGGCTGCCCATCGAAAACATCCAGTTCACCAGCGTGGACAAAGTTCTGAAAAGGATCATGATCGGCAGCGGCGTCCTGGTTGCTCTGGCCATCATCCTCTTCGTGGTGTACAAATTCTCACTGAGTGGCGTGGTTTCCAATCTCGACGAATTGACGGGGATGCGCTAGGAGCGATTGCGATGAAGATTACCTGGGGATATGCGGCCTCTCTCATTGCCTACATGGCGATCGCGGCGGCCATGGTCTTCGCCTACGGGATTGGTGGAGAATACGCCTACTACGTGTTCATGCTGCTGGCCGCGTTGGGGATCAGCGTTACCGCGTTCGTGGCCTGGTGGCAGTCCCGCAAGGGAGGCTCGCAGGACAGTGGCGGCGGAGGTGAAACCAGCGCTCCGGCGCCAGGCGGCGGCACCGAAATCGACATCCTCGTGCGCGAAGCCGAATCGAAACTGGCCGCCTCTCGCGCCACCGCAGGCGCATCCCTCAGCCAGTTGCCCGTCATTTTCGTTCTTGGCGACAAGGGCGCCACCAAGACTACCGTCATTACGAACTCCGGCATGGAGCAGGAACTGCTCGCCGGCCAGGTGTATCAGCAGGACAACATGGTCGCCCCCACCCGGGCCTCCAACTTCTGGTTCGCCCGCAAGGCCGTCTTCGTCGAAGCCGGTGGACCCACCTGGTCCGATAGCGGCTCCTGGGCGCGCTTGCTCCAGAAGCTTGCCCCGCCGAAGTTGAAGAGCGCTTTCGGCAAAGGCGGATCCGCACCCCGCGCCGTCCTCCTTTGTGTCGACATCGAACGCTTTCAGCAACCCGGCGCTTCCAACGCGATGCAGGCCATGGCCCGCTCCGTCCAGGCGCGCCTCAACGAAATCAGCACCCACTTCGGCATCAGCTTCCCCGTCTACGTTCTCTTCACCCGCTGCGACCGCGTCGGCTTTTTCCACGATTACGTGCGCAACCTCAGCCGCGAGGAATCCACCCAGGTGCTCGGCGTTACCTTGCCGATGCGCCCCAATCGCGGCGGCGTCTACGGTGAGGAAGAAACCCAGCGCCTCAACGGCATGTTCGACGAGCTGTTCTTCTCCCTCGCCGACAAGCGCGTCGAATTCCTGCCTCGCGAGAACGACTCCACAAAATTGCCCGGTTGTTACGAATTCCCCCGCGAGTTTCGCAAGCTGCGCGCCGCGCTCGTGCAGTTCCTCGTCGATGTCGGCCGTCCCAGCCAGTTGAACACCAGCCCATTCCTGCGTGGCTTCTACTTCACCGGTGTCCGCCCCGTCGTCATTCAGGACATGGCGCCCACTCCGGTTGCCCAGCCGCAAAGGCCCGCCTTCGAAAGCGGCGGCAGCGCCACGCGCATGTTCAACATGAAGGAACTCCAGCAGCAGATGCCCATGGCCGCTCCCCAATCCTCCGGCGGCCGCAAAGTTCCGCAGTGGGTGTTCCTCAGCCATCTCTTCAACGATGTCCTGCTCGAAGACAAAGCCGCAATGGGCGCCAGCGAAGCCAGCACCAAAACCAGCGGCATGCGCCGTGTGCTCTTCGGACTGCTCGGCTTGCTCGCCCTCGGTGCGATCATCGGCACCACCGTTTCCTTCTTCCGCAACCGCACACTGGGCCGCGAAATCATCGAAGCCGCCGAGCAGATCAAGGCCGTCCGCCTTGCCCCCGGCGCGGTCCCAAGCGTCGACGACCTCAAGCGCCTCGATTCCCTCCGCCAGCAACTCGAACGCCTCAATTATTGGAAGGCCAAGGGAGCTCCCTATAGCTATCGCTGGTTCCTCTACACCGGCGAGGATCTGCTGCCGCTGGCCCGCAAAGCCTACTACAATTCCTTCAATCAGCTCCTTTTCAGCGACACCAACCAGCGCATGCTGGCCTTCCTCCGCCCGCTCACCAAGCCCAGTCAAACCGACGACTACAATTACGCCTATAACACTCTCCGCGCGCACCTGATGACCACCTCCGATTGGGAACGCAGTTCCGGCCAGGGCGAGGACGCCTTCCTCCGCGACACACTCAGCGCCCGTTGGACCGAGAAGCGCGAAGCGGAAATCGGCGAT